>JALORD010000363.1 GCA_025459145.1 Pirellulaceae bacterium
ACGCCCCGGTGTTCGAGGTCGCACAGGACCTGATGCCGCCAGGTGAGGACTTCGGCGGCGGCTGCCGCCCGGTACAGCTCGGCATCGTTTTGCGGATCGTGATCGGCGGCGTCGAACAGGCGATGGTCACGCAGGAGCACTCCCAGCGGCAGGTGCCGGCCGACGAGCGTTCCCAGGTAACTCTCGATTTGATGGGCGTTCACCTCATCGATGACGTTACTGATCATCACTACCAGCGACCGCTTCTTGCAGTGCGACGCAAGGTACAAAAACGCCTCGTCGTACCGCGATTCGACCAGCTCCGGAAAGCGGGCGAACGAGGCGTGCAGCAGGTGGTTCATCTGGTTCATGCCGCTCCGGGGGGGCACATACGACAGTACCCGGTCGGCAAACGCGATCATCCCGACCGAGTCCCCCTGCCGTAGGGCGACGTAGCTCATCATCAGAGCCGCGTTGAGCGAATGATCGAGCAGGCTCAGGCCCTGCGTTTCGTTGGTCATCAGCCGGCCGCAGTCGAGCAGAAAAATGATCCGCTGGCTCTGGCTGGTCTGAAAGTCCTTCACCGTGAGCTTCGAGCGGCGGGCGGAGGCCCGCCAGTCGATGAATTTGTAGTTGTCGTCGAGCGTATAATCGCGCAGCCGCTCGAAGTCGTTCTCGAGGCCGACCTTCCGCGTCCGCCGCACGCCCATCAGGCTCAGCCGATTGGTGCGGGCCAGGATCGCGTACTCGGCAAGTTGCTTCATGTCGGGATAGACATGGATCGGCGTTTCCTGCGGATACACGAGGAATCGCTGCCAAAAGCCGAGCAGGCTGCGAACGCGGAGGTTGACCTGCTCAAGTTCGTAGGCCCCGCGGCGGCTGGCCCGCAGCTCGTAGTGTACGGTTGTGCGGCTGCGAGGCCCCAGGCGGAGGACGAACTCCTTCGGCTCGACTTCGAATTCCTGCGGCACATCGTCTCGGACCCACGCGACGCGCGCCCGCCGGCTCAGGTTTGAGAGATGCAGCGTGACGCGGTGATTTTTCTGGATCGACGCGACGCGGGTCGCCTCGCGGTCAACCTGAAACGATTTCTTGCCCGGTAACGTCCAGAGGTCGACGAGGGTGATGGCGAAGATCGCTGCGTCGACCAGGACCACCGCAGGAAAGAGCTGCGGCGCGAAAAGGAGCGCGAGCGCCAACAGCGACGGCACCGCCAGGAGCACGACGAGCGGCGTGTGGGGATAGATTTTCTTCCACGCGGCCAGCCCGACGAGCGGCGCCACCAACAGGACCACGAGCAGACCCGCGAGGCGCGTGATCAGCGGTCCCCAATCGCGGAAGAAATCGTCCAGCGGGCTCACAGGCGCGGTACCTCCACCGTGCGGATCAGCTCGGTGAGCAGATCGTCGACCTTTTGCCCTTCGACCTCGGCCTCGGCCGTCAATACAACGCGGTGCCGCAGGGCCGGCAGGGCGATCTGAAAGACATCGTCCGGAACGGCATAGTCGCGGCCCGAAAAGGCCGCCAGCGTGCGGGCGGCCTGCATCAGGGCGATTCCAGCGCGGGGTGAAGCGCCCATGTGAAACTGGGGCCATTCCCGCGTGCGGCGAACGACCTTATTGATATAGTCGACCAACCGATCGTCGACGCGCACCTGCGCATTCTCGTGGATCGTTGCCAGGATCTCCTCGGCCGACGTAATCGTGGACAACTCTGCATCGAGCTGTTTGTTCAAGTCGTTTTGCTGGCTGTGCAGCTTCAGGATCGTCGCTTCCTCGGCCTCCTGCGGATAGTTGGCGACCAGCTTGAACATGAACCGGTCGAGCTGGGCTTCGGGAAGGTTATACGTCCCTTCCGATTCGATCGGGTTCTGCGTCGCCAGCACCAGAAACGGCCGCTCGATCGGATGACTCTTGCCATCGACGGTGACGCGATATTCCTGCATGATTTCCAGCAGCGAGGCGTGCGTCTTGGCCGGAGCGCGGTTGATTTCGTCCGCCAGCAAAAGTTGTGTAAAGACCGGCCCGGGGCGGAAACGAAAGTCCTGCGTCTTCATGTCGAGGACCGGTGCGCCGGTCACGTCCGACGGCATCAGGTCGGCGGTGAATTGAATCCGGCCGAAGCGAAGTCCCATCACTTTGCCGAGTGCCCGGACGAAGAGTGTTTTGCCGAGGCCCGGAACGCTCTCGATCAGGACGTGGCCATTGGAAAACAGGGCCACGAGCGCCCCGAGGACCAGTTCGTCCTGTCCGACGTAGAGCTTGGCGATCTCGGTAGTGATCCGGTCGAAGAGCCGCTTCGTGGGCGTATCCCGGCCCGGCGCGACCTGCGGCGCAAGATGCGGCGCGGCCGGGGGATTCACGGTCGCGGGAGCGCGAAACCCCGGCTGTCCGATCGAGGGAATGTGCTGGGGCGGCATTGTCGGCGCGGGAGCGGCTGGCTGGGGCGGAGGAGCCCAAGGCTGTGCGGCGGGTAGCGCGGTTTGCGGAGCAAGTGTAGCTGCCGGTGCGGAGGCCCAGGCCGGCGGGGCGGGGGCGCTACTGGCCGGCTGCTGGGGAAAGCTGTCGCCCATCGACAGCGGAGCGGGAGGGGACATGGCGGGAGGCAGCGTTCCGGCGGCGCCATCGACGCCAGGAACCTGCACCACGGCATTGCACTGTGGACACGAGGCTCGTTTCCCCGCGGCCGCCGCCGGCACCTTGAGCGTCCGCCCGCAGTTGGCACAGCTGAATTCGATATTCCCCGGAGCGGAACCGATCGACATGGTCATGAGGTCTTTCGCAAGTTGGTTACTTCGTGAATCGCCGCCGCCGGGCTCAAGCTCCGCGCCGCGGGCTGTGGCCCAGGCCGCGCCCCGCGGAACCGCATCGGTCGGGGCTACGGGTTATTCGCCTTTCGATGCGATTTACCCGACTCGCGCTTGGCCAATTGCCGGTAGTGGAGCAAGCGGCCCTGAGCATAGTTGCGGTCTTGCGTGCGAGCCAGTAGCTCGCCGAGGGCCGCGACATGCTTGCCGAAATCGGCCGCCGGTTCGGTCGGCAGATCGCGGGGCCGGCCAAAAATCGGCGACCGCGCGAGGCACAGGACAATCCCCAGGATCGTCAGGTGAATGATGATCGCGTTGATTGGCCAGACATCCATAAAGGCCAGCGGTGAATCGCCGTCCGACGGCTCGCGATCGAGCACTGGAGGACCACCTGGGCCGCTTTCGATGAACGTGACCTTTCCCACTGCCGCGCCGCATTCGTTCACCAGCCGGGCCGCCAACTTGCGATGCTCGTGATTGACGAGCGGATAGTTGAGCACCCAGGAGCCATTCGCCAGGACGATCACTTCGCCATCTCCCCAGGCCGGATCGGTCACCCGGGTGGCGAGCATGTCTCCCTGCGACCGTAAGAGGGGCTCGAAATCTGCCGGGATCTCGGGATCCGCCGTCCCCTTGTCTGCCGGAGCAGGAATCTCCAGCCGGCCGCGGAGGACGATGTTGATCTTTTTCGGATCGATCCCGGCCGCCCACTTCCCTTCGAGCGAGGTGACCTTCTTGACCGGCTTGTCTCGCCGGACAGTGAACCAGCGGGCGTACTGCTGGTCGGGCATTTCGGCCCGGCGGCCCTTGTAGGCGACTTTGGCAAATTCGCGGCGGCGGCGGACTTCGTCCTGATCTTCGGGAGGCGCGGTGGGCAGGACGTGGTCCCAGTAGTCGGGGGCGGCGTCGTAATCGCGCCCGATATAGATCAGCACCCGTCCGCTGCCGCTGCCGAGCCACTCTTCGAGGAACTCGCGCTGTTCGGTTGTCGGCGGTTCGAAATCGTCAGGCGCCCAGACGAGAATATCCGATTCGTTCAGCCGCGGCGACAACCGGGACGCGTTCGTGACGCGATGGCCCGCCGCTTTGAACATTTCGGCCAGAACGCTGGTGCCGCTCGCACTGCGCACGTTCTCCGTCCCGCGGCGGCGACCGTAGCCATCGGGGAGCGTTTCGTTGCGCACTCCCCCGCGCAGGCCATAGCCGACGATCACCAGCAACACTGCCGCCAGCAGCCCGACCGCCGGCCAGAGCCAGACCGGCGCAGCGCCGCTCGCCCCGCCGGAGGGAGATTTCGTCGTCGCGCTGGCGGTGGCTGCATTCATGCGGCGGCGCGCTCCAGCTTCTCGAGTTCCTGGTGGAATTCGTCGAGCCGCCGCCAGCACGCCTCGAACTGCTGGCGCGAGAGCTCGTGATGGCCGAAGAATACATCTTCAAAGGCGATCATCGTCTGATCGAGCGTCTCCTTGAGGAGCGGGCGAGCCCGTGACTCGCGAGAGTATTGCCGGTTGGTCTTGCCTTTGGCCAGGCGTATCACATGGTGCTTGTCGAGCTCGACGAGCAGGTGGCTGTACAGGTAGATGATCGCTTCCGAGTAGTTGCCGGCTTCGTACAGGCGGCGGGCCTCCGAGAGAAAGTCTCCCGCAGCCTTACGCAACTGGAACGGCAGCTTTTCCACGCGGTCGACCTCCCGGGAGGTTTCGACCACTTTCGAAACCTTGGTCTCGGTGAGTTCGGCTTTCAGGAACGTACGGGCAATGAACCAGGCCAGCAAGAGAAGCAAGAGGACCAGGATCGTGAGGCCCACGACCTGCAGCATTGCGCCGAGGAGGCTGCCGCCTCCCCAGTTGCCCGCCGTGCGGGTCCGCTGGTTCGGCGTGGCAGATTCTCCTTCCCAGTCGGACCGTCGATTTGCCGAATCGTTGTGGCTGGCCGGGACGACGTTGAGTTGACGGACGTCGTCCTTCGCACGATCGTAGAAGGGGTAGCGCGAGCGGCCGCCGAGGACTCGCTTCGCGACTTCACTCGCCTCTTCGTCGGTCAGCTCGTCAGCCAGTGCCGGTGCCGCGGCGGCGATCCAGGCCACGAGCGATAGCAGCACACTGCAGACGTGCAAGCTGCGCAGGGGCAAACGCCAATCAGGCAGCCACACGGCTCCGGAACCGTAATACGTCGCAGTCGTACGTTCTCCCGACACGCGGTCGATTTCCTTTGGCTCAAGTAATTTCCGTCAGCCTCAGCCCAGTTTCGTGCTGATCCGGAGCGCCTCGGCCCGCATCAGCAGTTCTACCTCCCACCCTTCGTGCCGGATTCGCAGATCGAGATAACTGAGAAACCGGACGACCGAAAAATATGCCACGACGAGCCACAACGCCGCCGGGTAGAGCACCAGCCAGTGGACCGGGCTCAAATGCAACTCGAACAGGCTGTCGCCAAATTCGTCCTGCGTGATCGGCCACTGGCCGGTCAGGATGCCGGTCAGCATGGTGGCCGTTTGAATCGCCAGGACGATTAGCACAATGCCGATCAAGGCCGACAGAATCCAGCGGACGAAGAGATCCGCCGAGCTGGGACCGTGCAGGTGGGCGCTCCGCCGGGCGATCGTGATCCGCTGCGGATCACGCGACCAGAGCGGATTTCGCTCGAGCAGGATAATCTCGGTGATGTAGGGCCGAAAGCAGCGTAACGCCGTCGACCAGCAGACGATCGCCGGAACCAAGAGCGCCTCGACCGGCCAGGTAAACGTGTAGCGATCGACCGTGAGATACAATAGCCACACCGGCAAGATGCCCCGTAG
>JALORD010000364.1 GCA_025459145.1 Pirellulaceae bacterium
GGCCAGCCGGTCTTGGTCGACAACCCAATTCTCACGCACCTCGGCAAACGTATGCCCCAGCGTTGCCTGGGCGAAGTCATGTGGCGAGGGCATGTCGTACACCTTCCAGAGCATTGCCCCCAGAAAGCATATTGCCGCCAGCGGCACACAGTACTTTAGGCACGTAGTCATCACCTGATCGATACGGAGCCGAGGCAGTGTCCAGCGAACCCACATCATCACTGTCACACCGAGCGTCGCTTTGAGCAACAGATTCGTCACACCGGCGAGCTGGGCGATATATCCGGTGAGCCGAGCGTCGACATCATTGGGACCATAGGACCAACCGATCGCCTGAAAAATGGGAATCGGCCCGTTCCAGCCGCCAAAAAACAGAATCGCCGCCAATGCCGAGACGAGAAACATCGACCCGTATTCGGCCATGAAGAAAAAGCTCCACCTCAGACCGGAGTACTCGGTGTGGAACCCGGCCACGAGCTCGCTTTCGGCCTCGGCCAAGTCGAACGGGGCGCGATTCACACTGGCTACCGCACAGGTGAAGTAGACGAAGAACACCAGGAACGTGAACGGGTCGTGAAATACGAGCCAATTCGTGAACAGGCCCGCCTGCATCTCGCCGATCGCCACCAGGTTCATCGTCCCGCAGATCATCACGGGAATCACGATGCACAGGCCCATCGGCACTTCATAGCTCACGACCTGAGCCGCCTCACGCATGCCGCCGAAGAGCGACCATTTGGAGCCCGACGCGTACCCCGCGAGGATCACGCCGAACACCTCCAGGCCGAGCACAGCCACGATGAAAAAGACCGCTACGTTGATCTCGCGGGCAGCCCAACCGTTGGCAAACGGCAGCGCCAGATAGGCGGCGAAGCTGGCCGCAAAACTCACGTAGGGAGCGAGCTTGAAAAGCAGCGGATCGGCATCTTTGGGAGTGATGTCTTCCTTGGCAATCAGCTTGATGCCGTCGGCCAGCGTCTGCAGCCAGCCGAACTTGCCGCCGACGCGGGTCGGACCGAGCCGATCCTGAATGCGGCCGGCAATTTTGCGCTCCATCCAGATGAATAAGAGCGCACCCACGGCGACCACATTGAGCAGAAGCCCAATGTGCACACCGGCAGCGAGGACATAGCCAAGCCAGAAGTCGGGGCTGACAGAGCCTCCGAACCAGCTCGCCAGCCAGTTAAGTACCGATTCGTTGAAGAATTGTGCCACGGCCTTTTGCGCCCAGCCCGTACCTGCGGAACACGGAAAGCTTTACCTGGCAAGACCTTTCAGCGACGTCAAGGACGCGAACGTTCATCATGAACACGCGCCGGGAGAGCCGCGAAAGTTTGTGAAATATGGCACAAAGTAGGCAAAGCGGACAAGCCCCCGCCGGGCAAATTTGCCGCGGCAGCCAAAGGAGTCAGATCGGAGGACGGAGGTCAGGGATGACAGGGGTCCAATTTTCGTTCTCCGTTTTCCGTTCTCCGACTTCCTGTCGCGTTACACTTCCAGCCCCAAGTATTCCGCGGGGAGTTCACGCAGGACTTCCTCCATGCTGGTGATGCCCTGAGCGACTTTCAGCATGGCAGCCCGGCGGAACTCGACCATCCCGGCGGCAATGGCCGCCGCTTGCAAGTCCTCGGCGGGGCGGGCGTCGAGCACTAGCTTGCGCAGCTGCCGATTGAACGTCATGATCTCAAAAACGCCAATTCGCCCCAGGTAGCCTTGATGGCGGCACTGCTCGCAGCCGCCGGGGCCGTAGATGTACGTCCCCAGACCTGGTTCCAGCAGCGATTGGATCTCGGCAAAAGTCTCGGGGGACTCACTGATGTCGTAAGCCACCCGGCAGTTCGGGCACAGCATCCGCACCAGTCGCTGGGCAATTACCCCCAAAAGCCCGCTCGACAGGAAGTAGGGATTCGCACCAAGGGCGCGAATGCTCTGGATCGCGCCGGCCGCGACGGGGGAATGTAGTGTCGCCAGGACGAGGTGCCCGCTGTTGGCGGCTCGCACAGCTGTGTGGGCGGTCTCTTCATCCCGGATTTCCCCGATCATGATCACATCGGGGGCCTGACGAAGGATATTCCGCAAAAGTTCCGGAAAATCGATCCCCAGCTTGGCGTGGACCTGCGATTGGCGAATGCCGGGCAGCGCGTATTCGATCGGGTCTTCGATCGTATGAATCTTGCGGGTCCCGGTGTTGAGATACTGCAGGCTGGCGTAGAGCGTGGTCGTTTTGCCTGTCCCCGTCGGCCCCGTCACGAGTAAAAGTCCGCTGGGGCTGGCCAGCATGGCCGTCAGCTTGTGGTAGTCGTCCTTGGTCACGCCGATGGCATCTAGCGCCCGCAGTCCCATCCGCCTATCGAGCAGGCGGGCAGTCAGGTCTTCACCAAAAATCGTGGGGATGATGTTGATCCGCAGGTCGACGGCGCCATGCTCGGATTCAAAAATCCAACGCCCTTCCTGCGGCCGGCGGCGTTCGGCAATATCCATCGCGGCGACCGATTTGAAATAGTTGAGCAAGTGCCGCCCCTGCTCACGGGAAACCATGGCGAGCTGCTCGAAGCGGCCCATATTGCGGACGCCGATCTTGAGCGAATTCTCTTCCGACAACAGAAACAGGTCGCTGGCCCGCAGCGCGACCGCTTCGCGAATGATCGAAGCGCAAACCTCTTGCGGCGGCAATTCGGCTAGATCAACCGCCCGGAAATCAGGGACTTCCTGGGTGCTCATGCGGCGCCTCCCTCTCCCGCCACGGGCTGATCGGTCAAATTCAAGACCTTTTCCAGCTTCAGCACCTTGAACACGTTCGCCACGATCGGGTGCGGCCGTTCAATCGTCAGCCTGCCCCCTGCGGCCTTAATCCGCTTGTTACACGACAGCAACCAGCCGACGCCGCTCGAGTCCATGTACGAGGCGTCGCTCAGGTCGAGCCGAACCGTCTTGCTGTAGCCTCCAGGACCGAGCAGTTCGATCAAGGGATCCTGCAAGGGATTGATTTCGCGCTGGGTCACGTGCCCTGCCAGGGCGACCCGCACGGTGTCCCCCTCTTGCTGGGCGATCGAAAGTTTCATGCGAGTACCGCCGTTGCCAGAAATCTTGGGAGAAGTGCTTCGATAGCCAGCAATCTAGCTCCCATCGCAACGCCTCACAATAAAGCTTGGCTGACGCGCAGAAGATTCATCAGCGATGCAATTCGCTCCAGACCAGGTTGTGTGCGGCACGAGCCCCCCCTACTCTAGGGCATCACCTTTCCTCGAAGGCCTACCCGGTCACGAATCGATCGAGCAACCGTTTACCGATGCCTAACGATTTGCCGACTTCGCAGCCCGCCGCACCGGCGCCCTCAAACGCTGATCCCGCTCAGACTTCGTCACCATCCTCGGGACTAGGCAAGTCACCCCCGGGGACTGGCGATGAGGCGTCGTCGGTTGGCTGGTTCGACTGGTGGCATCGGATTCCGCTGTATTTGCGAATCCTGGGGGGCGTCGTGGCCGGCGTGTTGGTCGGGATACTGCTCCGGCAACTCGATGTTTGGGTAAGCCAATGGCGCGATGTTGGGGTAAGCCAGTCGGATGCAGCGGTTTTTCTGCAGGGCGTTCGTCCGCTCGAGTGGGCCATTGCACTGGCCGTGCCGAGCAAATTGCTGCTACGGCTGCTCGGGGCGCTCGCTCCGCCGCTTATTCTGCTGGCCGTCGTCCAAGCACTGATGCACGCCCAGATTCCCCGCGGCAGCGGGGTGCGACTGGTGAGCCTGCTCGTGCTGAATACGGTCGTTGCGATTCTGATCGGCCTGGCCGTCGCGAATGTCGTGAAGCCGGGCAAGTGGCGCGAGATTCCTCCGGCCGAGGAAGAAGAGTTGGTCGCACGCGAAGATCCGGTGAGTCAGTTTCTCGACAACGTTCCGCGGAGCCTGCTGGGTCCCTTTACCGACAATGGGAAAGTGATCTCCGTGATCCTGATTGCGCTCGCCTTCGGGATCGCCGTCCGACGTCTGCCTCCCGATCGCCTGAAAATGGTTTCCGATCTGGTCGACCTCGGCTTTCAGACGATGATCATCGTCCTGCACTGGATCATCGAGGTGATTCCGCTGGCCGTTTTCGGCATCGTGGCCAGTATTATCGGGACGCAGGGTTTCGACGCTTTTGCCAATCTGGGAATGTTCGTCGTGGCGGTGCTGGTCGCCTTGGCGCTGCAACTGGCGTACTACCTTCTGCGGATCCGGTTTGGCTCCTGGGTCCGCCCATGGGATGTACTGGTCGGCATGCGCGATGCACTTGTGATGGCCTTCTCGACCGCCAGCAGCACCGCGACGATGCCGGTGACCTATGCCTGCCTGCGGGAAAAGGTGGGCTTGCGCGAGCGTTCGGCCAGCTTGGGCGCGCTCGTGGGGGCGAATTTCAATAACGATGGGACCGCCCTGTACGAAGCAATGGCCGCCCTGTTCGTGGCGCAACTTGTTGGGATCGAACTAACCATCTGGCAGCAAGTTCTGGTCGTGCTGACGAGTGTCGCTGCGTCGGTCGGGGCGGCAGGAATTCCTGAGGCGGGAATCGTCACGATGACGCTTGTATTCAACGCCGTAGGATTGCCCATTGAGTACATTCCCATCCTGCTCACGATCGATTGGTTCCTCGATCGCTGCCGAACGGCGATCAACGTGATGGGGGATGTCAACGTGAGTTGCTTACTCGACGGCTACGAGCGCGAATCGCCCCACAAGATGACGACGACGGATCGGGAACTTCAAGAGCTGGCGTAATGCGCCCGATTGCCCCCTTTGGACGACACGGCGGAGATTGTCGGGCGTGCTGCTGATCCTGGAAAACGCGCTGCTTTATCCCTGTCCGAAGTATCCCGCCGGGGACTGGGAGGCCAGCTACCTTCCGCACGAGGATGTCTTCTTCGCTTCGGCCGATGGCACTCGGCTACACGGCTGGTACATCGAGCATCCCACGCCGCAGGCCGTGGTGCTCTATTTACACGGCAACGGCGATCATGTCGCCTTCCTGGGGCCGTATCTGAAACTGCTGCGCGACGAATTGCGATTGTCGCTGTTCGCGTTCGACTATCGCGGCTGGGGACGAAGCGAGGGACGCCCCGCGGAGGCCGGGATCATGGCCGATGGCCGGGCGGCACACGACTGGCTGATGAACCGCGCGGGTCAATCCGCCGCGCAAATTGTGCTTTTTGGGCGGTCGCTCGGCGGCGGTGTGGCGGTCGATCTCGCCGCGGAGCGAGGAGCGCGCGGCATCGTGCTGCAGAACACGTTCACGACCATTCCCGATGTGGCGGCCCGGCTCTTCCCGTGGGTCCCAGTCCGGCTGCTGATGACCAACCGGTATGACTCGCTAAGCAAGATCGGCCAGTACGAGGGGCCGGCGTTTTTTAGCCACGGGACGGACGACACACTCGTCCCTTACGAACTGGGTCGAAGGCTCTATGACGCCACGCCCGGGCCAAAAGAATTCTTTGTGATCGTCGGCGGCGGACACAATTCGCCGGAGCCGCCAGACTACTACGTCGAACTGGATCGTTGGCTAAAGTCGCTGCCTTGAGAGGCGCGGGGGCTGTCAAGGTTACTGCC
>JALORD010000365.1 GCA_025459145.1 Pirellulaceae bacterium
GACCGTCGTCCGGTCCATCACCTGCGCCATCTTGGGGAACAGCTCGCAGACCGGGCACTCGGGCAAGGTCGACGGAATGACGCCCAACTCGCCGCGAATCTCGACCGGGGCGTCGGGCTTGCAGTCGACCCATTCGAGCTGGCTCGGAGCGCCGTAGAGGTGGATCAGGATGACCGACTTGGCCTTGCCGAACGATGCGGGGCGGGTTGCTGGTTCCGCGGCTGTCGACCGCTCCTGCAGAGCGAGAATCTGCGGCAGCGACAGGCCGGCGAGGCCCAGGCCGCCGATGCGTAGTAGATCGCGGCGCGACATGCCGCCGCAAAGCTTTCGAGTCGATCCCAGGATGCGGAGCATGAAGCACAGTCCTCGTGCGGCTCTAAACGACGAAACAACGATCCCTACCTCGACCCAGCCAACAGATTGGGGCAAGTTTGCGGGATGAATCTGTGAGGCGATTCTGCAGCACAGGAAACGAGCGATGCCGTATAGCCAGGCGCTGGCCGATCGCGTGCGGGCCGTGTTGGGCTCGCGGCGCGGCATCGTGGCCAAGAAGATGTTTGGCGCGCTGGGCTTCATGCAGAGCGGTAATTTTTTCGCCGGCGTGGCCGAAACGTCGCTCATCGTGCGGCTGGCTCCCGAAGTGGCCGGCGACCTAGCCCGCGAGCCGTATGCCGCGCCGTTCGCTCCCACGGGAAAGCCGATGCGGGGTTGGCTCCTGATCGAAGCCGACGGCCTCGACCGGGACGACGACCTGCGAGCGTGGATCGAGCGGGCGCTCGAGTTCGTGGCGACGCTGCCGCCGAAGTAGCTAGGTCTGGGACTTGCCGACTTACCGGACAACGGCGAATTGTCGGGCGGGAGCGGTTGACATCGACGCCACTGGGAAAGCATAAAGGAACTTCCTCGCGCCTTGCCCGCCACTGTTGCCCACCCGGGGGAGCTGGATTCATGCGCCGATTGTGTTTTTTCTGTGCCGCGATTCTTGCCCTTGCTGTGGCGCATCCCGCTGCGGCCCGTGCCGTCGACCAGCCTCCCCGCGTGCTCGGATTTGAGCGTTTTCATGCGGCGGAGACCGACACAGCCGCGGGCGAGCTCGTGGCCGGCGGGCAATTGCTCCTGGGCGAACTGAATTGCACGAGCTGCCATGCGGCGGACGCTTCATTCGCCGCGGCGATTCAGAAGAAGCAGGCGCCCGTCCTCGACTCGGTGACCAGTCGGGTAAAGCCCGAGTACCTACTTAAGTTCCTGGCCGACCCGCAGGCCGCCAAGCCGAGCACGACGATGCCGAATGTGCTCGCGGGCATGCCCGAGGAAGAGCGGCGGCCGATCGTTGATGCGCTCGTCCATTTTCTTGCTACGACGGGCACTGTCGAGCACACGAACCCGATGCGACAGCACGTTTCCCGCGGCGAGAAGCTGTTCCATTCGATCGGCTGTGTGGCCTGTCACGATCCGCGCACCGAGCCGCCTGCCGCAGCGCTGGCCACATCGCTCCCGCTGGGGACGCCTTCGAGGAAGTACACGCTGCCGGGATTAACCGCGTTTCTCGCCAACCCCCTGGCGGTTCGGCCGAGCGGCCGGATGCCGCATTTGAATCTGACGCCAGCGGATGCTCGCGATATCGCCTCGTTTCTGCTCAACGACCTGGAGATCGCTTCGGGACTGCAATACGCCTACTACGAAGGAACTTGGGACAAGCTTCCCGATTTCAGCAAGCTGACGCCCAAGGCGACGGGCGACGCCAGCGCGTTTGACCTGAGCGTTTCGCCCCGCAAGGAGAACTTTGCCCTGCGGTTCGACGGCACGATCCTGATCGACAAGGAGGGAGAGTACCTGTTCCTGATTGGCTCGGACGATGGTTCACGGCTATTGATCGACGACAAAGTCGTGATCGACAACGACGGCATCCATCCGTTCCAGCAGAAGCGGAAGAAAGTGAAAATGACGGCCGGCATCCATACGGTCGCCGTCGAGTATTTCGAGCAGGGTGGGGAAGAGGTTCTGCAGGTCGACTTTGAAGGACCGGGCGCTCCACAGTTGCCGCTGGCTTCGCTGGTGGTCGCGACGAAGTCGCCGGGAACCGCGGTCTTGCCCGAGCGATTCGTCGTCGATGCGACATTGGCTTCGAAGGGGAAAGATTACTTTGTTTCGCTGGGCTGCGCTTCGTGCCACACGCTGCGAAAGGACGGAGCGCCGATCGCCTCGACGAAGACAGCGCCGGACCTCGCCGCACTGAAAGCGAGCGGCGGTTGCCTCGCCGACGCCCCCAGCAAGTCCCCCTGGTACGCACTGGGAGCCAGGCAGCGCGAAGCACTTGCGGCCGCAATCGGCGCCGCCAAAGTGCCGGCAGCGGACATCGCGACGGACGTGTCGGTCGCCCGAATGCTGGTCCGGTTCAACTGCACTGCCTGCCACGATCGAGACAAGCTGGGCGGGGTCGAAGAGGCTCGCAATGTGCACTTTCAATCGGACATGCCCGAGATGGGGGACGAGGGGCGAATCCCGCCGACGCTGACCGGTGTCGGCGCGAAGCTCAATCCCGAATGGCTCAAGACGGTGTTTGCCGAAGGGGCCAAGGATCGGCCTTATATGTTCACCCGTATGCCGCGTTTCGGTGTCGAGAACGTCGGCGGCTTGATCGAGGGACTCGCGGCTGCCGATGCTGCACTCATCCAAGCTGAACCGAAGCTCGACATCGACTCCACCGACAAGCGGCACAAGGCCGTCGGTCGCCGGCTCGTGGGGGCCCAGGGTTTCTCGTGCATCAAGTGCCACACGTTCGCCGACAAGCGTTCGACGGGCATTCAGGCCTTGAGCCTGACCACGATGACCAAGCGATTGCGGCGCGATTGGTTTCACGCCTACCTTAAGAATCCCCCCGGCTATCGACCGGGCACACGGATGCCGACGCCGTTTCCCAATGGCGAGACAACGCTGCCGGACATCCTGGGCGGCTCCGTCGACTTGCAGACGCGGGCCATCTGGGACTATCTGGCGGACGGCGATCAGGGCATCTTGCCGATTGGCCTGGTCACCGGCGAGATCGAGCTGATGGCCTTCGACGAAGCGGTGCTGTACCGCAATTTCATTGAGGGAGCGGGGACGCGGGCGATTGGCGTGGGCTACCCCGCCAAGCTGAACTTGGCCTTTGACGCCAATGAGATGCGACTCGCGATGATCTGGCACGGCGCGTTCATCGACGCGGCCAAGCACTGGACCGGCCGCGGCGCCGGATGGGAGAAACCGCTGGGGGACAGTGTGCAGCAACTCCCCGCCGGCGTCCCCTTCGCCGCGCTGGCCAGTGCCAATGACCCGTGGCCCTCGACTCCTGCCAAAGAGAACGGCTATCGATTCCGCGGCTATCGACTGGGGGACAAACGCGAACCGACGTTCCTGTATTCGTTTGGCAATGTCGCGGTGAGCGACTACTCCCGTCCGGTCGGCGAATCGGAGTACTTTGTCTTCGAGCGGAAGCTCCAGTTGACGGCCGCCGACCCTCCGAAAAACCTGCAGATGCGCGTGGCCACCGGAAAGATCGAGCCCGTGAAGGACAACGTGTATCGGATCGATGATCGCCTGACCGTGCACCTGTCGGGGGATGCGAAGGCCGTGATCCGCGGCCAAGGAGACACGGCTGAACTGCTCGTGCCCGTGACTTTCACGGATGGCACGGCGAGTGTGACAATCACCTACGACTGGTAGTTGCGCCGTCCGCCACGTTGATTCCTTGAATCCTGAGTTTGCTTTGAACGATCGGATGCTGACGATGAAATACGCCGCTTGCTGGCTGCTATTGTTGGTGACGACTGCTCCTGCGTTTGGGCAGGCGAAGGCCGACCCTGAAGACGAGTACTATCGCTTGCTGCGTTTTCCCATGAACGAGCAGATGGTTCTCGAAGCGGGAGCGCTCGAGCTGATGCCCGATGGAAAACTCGCCGTCGCCACGCGGCGGGGAGACATCTATCTGGTCGATGAACCGCTTGCCGAGGATCCCACGTCCGCCAACTTCTCGTTATATGCGAGCGGTTTGCACGAGGTGCTGGGTCTCGCCTGGCGAGCGCCTTGGCTCTACTGCGTGCAGCGCGGAGAAGTGACCCGCATGAAGGACGAGGATGGCGACGGTCGCGCCGATCTCTTCGAAACCGTCAGCGACGGTTGGGAGATCAACGGCGATTACCACGAGTACGCGTTTGGCAGCAAGTTCGACCGCGACGGCAACCTGTGGGTCACGCTCTGCCTGACCGGCTCGTTTTCGAGCGAAGTCAAGTATCGCGGCTGGTGCCTGCGAATCACGCCCGACGGAAAAGTCATCCCTACCTGCAGCGGAATTCGTTCGCCCGGCGGCGTCGGCATGAATGACCGCGGTGACATGTTCTATACCGACAATCAAGGTCCCTGGAACGGAACGAGCGCGCTGAAATGGCTGCGTCCCGGCAAGTTTGTCGGGCATCCTGGCGGATTTCGCTGGTACGACGTGACCGACGGAGCCATCGGTCCGCGGCCCCGCGAGCCACAGAGCGGCAGCCGGATGATGGTCGAAGCCAAGAAGATTCCCGAACTGGAGCCGCCTGCCGTTTACTTTCCCTACAACAAAATGGGCCAATCGGCGTCGGGAATCGTGTGCGATTTGTCGGACGGCAAGTTCGGCCCCTTTGCGAATCAGTTGTTCGTCGGCGATCAGACCCACAGCACGGTGATGCGGGTGTTCCTGGAACAAGTCGACGGGCATTACCAGGGAGTTTGCTTTCCTTTCCGCAAGGGTTTTGGCAGCGGAACGCTGTCCCTCCTGCAAGCCTCCGACGGCTCGCTCCTCGTGGGAGGAACGAATCGCGGCTGGGGATCCCGGGGGTCGCAACCTTATTCGCTCGATCGGCTGGTATGGACCGGCAAAAAGCCGTTCGAGATTCACGAAATGCGGGCCAAGCCCGACGGGTTTGAGCTGACCTTTACGGAGCCGATTGATCCGAAGACAGCCGCGGACCCCAAGTCGTACTCGCTCAACACCTACACGTACCTCTACCAGGCGGCGTATGGCAGTCCGGAAGTCGATCCGACCACGCCGACGATCACTAAGGTTAACGTGGCGGCCGACGGCCGGTCCGTCCGGCTCTTCGTCGATAAGCTGCAAGAAGGGCACGTACACGAACTGGCGGCGGAGGGAATCCGCTCGGCGACGGGACAGCCGCTACTGCACGCCCAGGCGTACTACACGCTCAACTACATTCCGAAGCAGTAGCCGCTTCGAAATGCTCAAACGGAACCCTCGTCAAATCGCAACCACCGTTCGGCCGACTACCTTTCCGGCGAGAATCTGTTGAATAGACGGTTCCACGTCGGACAGGGAGATCGTGGTCGCCAGTGAGTCGAGATTCGCAAGCCGCCAGGTGTCGCTCAGCTTGCGCCAAATCTCGAGGCGACGATCGTAGGGGAGTGCCGCGGAGCCAATCCCCGCGAGAGTAACGCCGCGCAGAATGAAGGGGTACACCGAGAGCGGAAGTTCGGTCCCTCCCACCAGGCCGCAAGCCGCGACGACGCCATAATTCGCCATTTCGCGAACAAGTGTCGTCAGCGTTTGGCCGCCGACCGTATCGACCGCGGCGGCCCACTTTCCGGCGAGAAGCGGCTTCGCGCTTTCGTCGACCACTTGATCGCGAGCGAGGATGCGGGCAGCACCCCACTCCTGTAGCGTCGCAGTTAGTTCCGGTTTTCCCGTGACCGCGACCACCGTGTAACCCAGCCGGGCCAGCA
>JALORD010000045.1 GCA_025459145.1 Pirellulaceae bacterium
CCATCATTGGCAGGAACTTTTTTTCTCTCCAGGAAAAACGCGGCTCTGTTGTCGTGTCTAACTGCACAACCGCGGCCGCGTTCGACATAGGATTTCTCACCGATGAGTCGCCGCAAGCATGACCGCGAGGAGAACACGTCTTCCGAGCCAGAGAAGCTCAAGGAAAAGGACTACGCGCGCGAGCTGAAGAAGCTGCACGTAGAACTGGTCAAGCTGCAAGAGTGGGTGAAACACAAGGGGCTCAAGGTCTGCGTCGTTTTTGAAGGCCGCGACGGAGCTGGCAAAGGGGGGACGATCAAGGCGATCACCGAGCGGGTCAGCCCGCGGGTGTTTCGGGTCATTGCGCTGCCCGCTCCGACTGAGCGCGAGAAGTCGCAGATGTACGTGCAACGGTACCTGCCCCACTTTCCGGCCGCCGGGGAAGTCGTGATTTTCGACCGCAGCTGGTACAACCGCGCGGGGGTCGAGCGGGTGATGGGGTTTTGCACCGCAGAGCAAGCTCGGCGATTTCTCGAAGTCGCCCCGATGTTCGAAAAATTGATGGTCGAATCAGGAATCATCCTGCTGAAATACTGGCTGGAGGTGAGCCCCGAGGAGCAGACGCGGCGGCTGGAGTCGCGGATCGACGATGGCCGCAAGATCTGGAAGCTTTCTCCCATGGACCTGCTCTCGTACAGCCGGTGGTACGACTATTCGCGGGCTCGGGACGAGATGTTCGCCGCTACCGATACTTCCTGGGCCCCTTGGTACGTGGTCCGCTCCGACGACAAGAAGCGAGCCCGGCTGAATTGCATTTCGCATTTGCTCCGGCAGATTCCGTACAAAGAAGCGCCGCGGGAAAAGATCAAGCTCCCCAAGCGGCAACAGGCCGGCAAATACCAAGATCCGGACTATCCTTTCAAATTCGTGGAGGAGAACTACTGAGACGAACAACCGGAGAGCCGCGCAGGAGACACTTTTGAAGACGAATGGTATTACCCGCCTGAGGGAGACCCCCAGGAGCAAGCGATGCTGGCTACTAACCGATTCGTACTAGCAATCTATGTGGACCGCTCCACGCGACAATGGATTGTCCGCGATCGCGATGGTAATTTCTGGATTGTGCCTCCGGGTGAGCATTCCTGGGAGCAGCGTGAACCGTTCGAACCCAGCGACGACACCGATCTGGCGCCGGTGCCCGGCCACTATAGATCCTTGTTTCAGCTTCCAACCTAACGTGTCGCAGAGCACACACCATGACCGCCGAACATGATCGCTTGGAGGAAGCACGGACGCAGCAAAAACCATGGAAAAAATGGGGGCCCTACCTGAGCGAACGCCAGTGGGGAACGGTTCGCGAGGACTACAGCGAAGGGGGCGACGCCTGGAATTACTTCTCCCACGATCAAGCCCGCTCGCGGGCTTATCGTTGGGGAGAAGATGGCCTGGCCGGCATCTCGGATGACCAGCAGCGGATTTGCTTTGCCGTCGCCCTCTGGAACGGCCAAGACCCGATTCTGAAGGAGCGGCTGTTTGGCCTCACCAACAGTGAGAGCAACCACGGCGAGGATGTGAAGGAGTATTACTTCTATCTCGATTCGACGCCGACGCACTCCTACATGCGGTACTTGTACAAGTATCCCCAGGCGGAGTTTCCGTATGCCAAACTGGTCGAGAAGAGCCGCAGCCGCAGTCGCCGCGAGTTCGAGTACGAGCTGCTCGACACGGGGGTGTTCGACGAGAATCGCTATTTCGACGTGTTTGTCGAATATGCCAAGGCGTCGCCCGAGGACATTCTGATCGCGATCACCGTCCACAATCGCGGCCCGGAGCCCGCGGAGTTGCATGTACTGCCGACGCTCTGGTTCCGCAATCAGTGGTCGTGGCAAGGCGTAAGCGACCGGCCCGTCCTGCGGCAGGCGGCCGGTCCGGCGGGACAAAGCACGATTCAGGTGGTCGATCCAGAGTTGGGGGAGCGATTTTTGGACTGCCTGGACGATCCGGCCCTGCTGTTCACGGAAAACGAAACCAACACCGAGCGAATCTTCGGCGTCCCCAATCGGACGCCCTTCGTCAAGGACGGCATTCACAACTATGTCGTGAGCGGCCAGGTGGATGCCGTCAATCCACAGCAGACGGGAACCAAAGCTGCGGCGCACTATCGCCTGCGTGTCGGCGGTGGGCAAAGCGAGACCATTCGGCTCCGCCTCTCGGACCGAGCGACGACGGCCCCCGCTGCTGGCAATGGCCGTGCGCACACGTCGCTGGCTGCCAGATTTGACGAAGAATTCCAGCAGCGCCGCAAAGAAGCCGACGAGTTCTATCAGGCGATCACGCCCGGCACCTTGAGTGCCGACGAGGCTAATGTGATGCGCCAGGCCTTGGCGGGGATGCTCTGGAGTAAGCAGTTCTACCACTACGACGTCGACAAATGGCTCGAAGAGCGGGGGAGCGACCCGTTCAAGCCGCAGCGTAAAGCCGCGCCACGCAACGAGCACTGGCACCACATGTACAACGGCGACGTGATCTCGATGCCCGACAAGTGGGAGTATCCCTGGTATGCCGCCTGGGATCTGGCCTTCCATATCCTGCCGCTCACCCTCGTCGATCCCGACTTCGGCAAGCAGCAGCTGAAATTGATGCTCCGCGAGCGGTACATGCACCCCAACGGGCAGATTCCCGCGTACGAATGGAATTTCGGCGACGTGAATCCGCCGGTACACGCCTGGGCGACGATTTTTACTTACCGGCTGGAGGCAGCGCAGGAGGGCGAAGGGGATAAAGAATGGCTGAAGACCTGCTTCCACAAACTGCTGCTCAACTTTACGTGGTGGGTCAATCGGAAGGACCGCTCCGGCCGCAATGTGTTCGAGGGGGGCTTTCTGGGGCTGGACAACATTGGCGTCTTTGACAGGAGCGCTCCGCTGCCGACGGGAGGCTATCTTGAGCAGGCCGACGGGACTGCGTGGATGGCCCTCTTCTGCCAGAACATGCTGGAGATCGCCAGCGAACTGGCAATGACTGACCCCGACTACGAAGACATGGCCCTCAAGTTCGTCGAACACTTCCTGTGGATCGCGTCGGCGATGGGGCATTTGGGGGACGACACGGGGATGTGGGACGAGGAGGACGGGTTCTACTACGACGTCCTCCGACTGCCCAATGGTCAGGCCCAAAGGCTGAAAGTCCGTTCGATGGTCGGCCTCCTGCCGCTCTGCGCGGCGACCTACTACACGGGCGATCTGCTGACGCAACGCCCCGCGCTGGCCGAGCGGCTCGCCTGGTTTTTGCAGTCGCGGCCGGAACTTCGGGAGACGATTCACGATCCGCTCAAGCCGGGAGTGAGCGGCCGCCGGCTGGCGTCGATTCTCGACGAAACGCGTCTCCGCCGTGTGCTCGAGAAGATGCTCGACGAAAACGAGTTCCTGAGCGAGTACGGCTTGCGGTCGCTGTCGCGGTATCACGCCGAGCATCCCTACATCTTTCAAGCCCAGGGACAGGAGTATCGCGTCTCGTACCTGCCGGCGGAGTCCGACACCAGCATGTTCGGCGGCAACTCGAATTGGCGCGGACCCATCTGGATGCCGATGAACGCCCTCGTTATTCGGGCACTCATCCAGTACTACGCCTACTATGGCGACAACTTTACGGTCGAATGCCCCACCGGGTCAGGCCAACACATGAACCTGTACCAGGTCGCGGAAGAAATCGGCCGGCGCCTGACCAACATGTTCCTGAAGAATAGCGCCGGCCAACGTCCGGTCTTCGGTGGCGCAAAGAAGTTCCAGGACGACCCGCACTGGCGCGACTGCTTGCTGTTCTACGAGTATTTCCACGGCGACAACGGAGCCGGACTGGGCGCCAGTCACCAGACGGGTTGGACGGGCGTGATCGCCCGAATCCTGCACCTGTTTGCCACCATGTCGGCCGACAAGGTTTTGCAGGGAGGGAAAGCGACATTCTTCGAACTGGAAGTGGACCCCGGCCTCCGCGCGGGAAGCAGTCAGTCCGGACGTGCGGAGTCTGCCAGGTCTGTCGAGACTGCCCGGCCCCGGTAGGAATCGATGGCAGGGGAGCGAGCCAAGCGTACGCAACATGCATCTGGCGAATGAGGCCGAGTTGTACTTCGAGCGCGGTGGGCCGATTCAGCGGTTCGCCCACCGCTGCGCCATGGGTTGCGGCATTGCCGACACAGCGCGTTGGCGGATTCTCGCTTTCCTGATTCTCACGTGGTGCCCGCTGCTCGGCTTTGCAATACTCGAAGGGCGCGCGATGGGGGAAACCGCCCGGGATTCCCTGCTGCTGGACTTTGCCACCTATGCACGGTTTTTTCTGGCGGTCCCGCTCTTGATTGTGGCCGAGCAATTGGTCGGGCCGCGACTGCGGGCGGCGGGCCTGCAGTTTGTGCAGGGAGGTTACGTCCGTGCCGCCGACGTCCCCGCTTTTGAGCAGGCCATCGCCCGCGGGGCTCGCTGGCGGGAGTCGTTTTGGGCCGATCTCATCCTTGTCGTCATCGCTTTCGCGGCCTCGTGGGGATTCACGGCCGAGACAATCTACGGCGAGGGATTGGCTACCTGGCGTGCCACCACACGGGCCACCAGTAGCGGCACCGTCGTTTCACTGACGGGACTTTGGTACCACCTCGTGTCGCTACCGATCCTGCAGTACTTCTGGTACCGCTGGCTGTGGCGATTGACCGTCTGGTTGGGCTTCCTATGGTCCGTTTCGCGGCTCAAGCTGAACCTCGTCGGTACTCATGCCGACCAGGCAGGAGGCCTGGGTTTCCTCGGAACGGCCCACACCTCGCTCGGGATTTTCGCCTTCGGGCTGAGCGCCGTGCTGAGCGCGGAGGCCGCCTTTCTAATGGTCTTTCAAGCGGCGGAAATCGACTCGTTCAAGGTCCCCTTTGCCGCCCTCTTGGCGGCCGTTGAGCTGGTATTTCTCGGCCCCCTCGTCATGTTTGCTCCGGCGCTGGTCCAGACGCGGCTGGATTGGCTGCAAAAATACAGCTTGCTCGTGGCCGAGTACAACCGCGACTTCCACGAGAAATGGGTTGCCAGCCGGACAGTGGAGAGCGGTTCGCTCTTGGGTTCCTCCGACATCCAGTCCTTGGCAGACTTGGGGAACAGTTTTGAGTTTATTCGGGCGATGAAGGTCATCCCGTTCGGCGTTCGCGCGATCATTCAACTGGCGCTTGTGACCAGCCTGCCGTGCTTACCACTGATTCTGCTGGTCGTACCGATCGGTCAGATTCTCGAATTACTCGCCAGGGCCGTTTTCTAATTCAATTGCCATGTAGGGAGGATCATCGATGCGTAGTTGCCGCTATCCCCTCCTGTATCAAATCAACACCCGCGTCTGGCTCACGTCGCTCTCCCGCACGCTAGGGCGCCAGGCAACGCTCGACGACATTCCCGATGCCGAACTCGATCAGCTTGCGTTGCAAGGCTTCGACTGGATCTGGCTCCTTAGCATCTGGCAGACCGGGCCCGAGGCACAGCAGGTTTCGCGGACGAATGCCGGCTGGAGACACGAATTCGCAGAGACGCTGCCCGATCTGACCGACAACGATATTCCTGGCTCCGGCTTTGCAATCACGGGCTATACGGTCCACCAAAATCTCGGCGGCGATACGGCGCTCGCCCGCCTCCGCGAGCGGCTGCGCGAGCGCGGCCTGCGGCTGATGCTTGACTTTGTTCCGAATCACATGGGGCTTGGGCATCCGTGGGCCAGCGACCATCCCGAGTACTTCGTCTCGGGGTCGGAGCTCGATCGGGTCCGCGCGCCGCAGAACTACACCTGGGTCCACCGTCCGCAGGGCGACATGCTCCTGGCCCACGGCCGTGACCCGTATTTCGACGGCTGGCCCGATACCCTACAGCTCAACTACGCAAATCCAGCTACGCAGGACGCGATGACCGGCGAACTGGTGCGCATTGCCGGCCAGTGCGACGGCGTCCGCTGCGATATGGCGATGCTCGTATTGCCCGAAGTGTTCGAACGTACCTGGGGCCAGCGGGCGCCGCTCTTCTGGCCGCGAGCGATCGAAGAGGTGCGCCGACAGCATCCTGGTTTCACCTTCATGGCCGAAGTGTACTGGGACCTGGAATGGACGCTGCAGCAGCAAGGCTTCGACTACGCCTACGATAAGCGGCTGTACGATCGGCTGCGCGACCGCCACGCGCGTCCCGTCCGCGAGCACTTTCACGCGGGACTCGAATATCAGGACAAGCTGGCCCGCTTCCTAGAAAACCACGATGAACCGCGGGCTGCCGCCACGTTTCCGTTCGATGTTCACCGGGCGGCGGCAGCGATCACGTTTTTTTCCCCGGGACTGCGGTTCTTTCACCAGGGACAGTTCGCAGGCTGCCAGAAGCGAATCTCGCCGCATCTCGGCCGCGGTCCCGACGAACCAACCGACGAAGCAGTGCGCGGGTTCTACGAACGGTTGCTCACCCTGCTGAAGCAGCCCGTGTTTCGCGACGGCGATTGGCGACTACTTGAGTGTTCACCTGCTTGGCAGGGAAACTGGACGCACGATTGTTTCCTCGTGTTCTACTGGCAAGGGGATGGCGAGGAGCGGCGCATCGTGGCGGTTAACTACGCCGATCATGCCAGCCAGTGTCACGTCCGGCTGCCGGCCGACGGAATCGCGGGCAAATTTTGGCGGCTACACGAACAACTTCAGGAAGTAAGCTACGACTGGCACGGGGACGATCTAACGGGAGCAGGACTTTACCTGGACATGTCTTCGTGGCAAGTTTGCGTTTTCTCATGCAATGCAGTCTGACCTGAGGCCAAATCAAAGCCGACTCACATCCAATCGAGAAGAGTACCGGCCTGGATTGTGCGCGAGCGGGCAATTTGGTCACGCGGTACACTGAACCTTGACCCGGGTTGGCTGGTCAAATTCGGCAGTTAACATTGGCGGATCCATTGTCAGAGGTTGGATCAGTGGATCGCCGGTATCGATTACTGCCGATTGGCTGCCGCGCTTGCCCGTTTCTCGGACTGCCACTATGCATTTCATTCTCTCCCCGATGGGGAGTGCCGGGGATGTTCATCCGTTCCTGGGCCTTGCGCTCGCGCTGCGCGAGCGGGGGCACGGGATCACGTTTGTCGTCGTTGAGTATTTTCGCGAGCTGATCGAGCGGCATGGGCTGAAATACGTGCAGGTCGGCACGACCGAGGAGTTTCTCGCCTCGACGCGGAATCCAAACATCTGGAAGCCGCGGAAGGCGCTGCAGCACGTTTACGAATCGGGAATTCGCCCCGCGATGCCGCTGCAGTTTGAGGCCTTCAAAGAACATTTCGTCCCGGGCGAGACGGTGGGGATCGGCAGCGCGCTCGGTTTCGGGGCGCTGATCGCCCGGGAGAAGCTCGGCATCCCGCTCATCACGCTGCACCTGCAGCCGGCGGTGCTCTGGAGCGACATCGAGCCGCCGACGATTCCAGGGGCGTTTGGCCCCAAGTGGCTGCAGCCCTGGCTGTATCGAATCGGCGTGAAGTACGTCATCGATCCAGTGATCCTGCCGAGCCTCAACGCCTATCGCCGGGAACTGGGCCTTCCACCGATTGCGAGCGTGCCGCCATGGTGGCACTCGCCCGACTGCGTGATCTCGATGTTTCCCGAGTGGTACTGCCCGCCGCAAGCCGATTGGCCGCCGAACCACCTGCAGACCGACTTCCCCCTATGGGACGCCCAGGCCGACGAGCCTCTGGCCGACGAAGTTGAGTCGTTTCTGGCGGCTGGCGACGCGCCGCTGGTCTTCACACCCGGTTCGGCCAATGTTTTTGGAGCGGCCTTCTTTCGGACGGCGGTCGACGCTTGCCAGCGGCTCGGCCGGCGAGGGATCCTGCTCACGCGGTTTCCCGAACAGATTCCGGCCAAGCTGCCTCGCGGAGTTCGGCACTTTCCGTACGTGCCACTCACACCGCTCTTGGCACGCTGTGCGGCGCTGGTCCATCACGGTGGGATCGGCACCGCCTCACAGGCGATGACCGCGGGGATTCCCCAGCTCATCATGGCCTTGGCCCACGACCAATACGACAACGCCACGCGAGTCACGCGGCTGGGAATCGGCGACTGGCTCACGCCGACCTGGTTCTCGGGCGGGCGAGTCGCGAAGCGCCTTTCTCGGTTGCTCGAATCGGCCGACGTGAGAAAGTCTTGCCGCGAGGTGGCCGACCGACTGAAGCGGCGGGATGGCCTCGATGAAACAGCCGCTGCGGTGGAAAACTGGTCGAGCCGCCGGCTCCAACATCGGTCCGAAGCGAGCGCATAAGTTGCCTCGAGAATGCGGCTGACTCACGACGCAACCAGTTACATTTAAACAACTTGCGTCAAATTGCCAAAATCGGCCCGGCTGCGTAGAATCGGGCGGAACCAAATGGGGAAGTCGGGCGTTATAGACGTGACGTTCCGTGGCATGTTCGTGAATCACGAGAGAGTAGCGCCGTCGGATGGGCTGCGTGTTCGGGGATGTCGCGCTAAAGTCGTTCGCGTCGACCGGAGCTCTCAGCGAGCCGGTTCAATTTCCAATGGCGTCGAAGGTCACCTTGGCAACCACCAAGTTGAGAACGCAGCCGCTTAACATTGCGTTAAATGGCTTAACTTCTTGGCCAGTGGTTAAGTGTCGTAACGTTATTCACAAAAATGACTTAGGTTACTTAGCGCGGTGCGAGACACTACGCAGACCCGCGATCGCGTTCACCTCAACGGGATCCTTCACTTAGCTGCCTTCGGTTGGTTGCGCACCATTGCGCAGTCAGCGATGGAAAAACGCATACAAATGCTGCGTGTTCCTGTTGGACGACGCTTGCATGGAGCCTCGCCAGGAAGTGATCTTGTGTTCACTAGAGCCGTTTCAAGTTTCCCGGCTTTCGCGAGTGCGATATATTGCCCCGTCCGAGCGAACTACCCAAATGTGCCGCGGAGGTTTTGGGCGTCGCGACTGACCGTCGACGCGAACGTGGAATCACCCGGCTGAGTTGTTTGTGCGAGCCGATCGATCGCGTACCAGCGCTCTTTGAATGACGACCATGGCCAAACCGACTGTAAAGACTGATAAGACCGAGAAGCCCGCCGATGGCGGTTGGCGAGAGACGGTCGAATCGATTGCCATGGCGGTGATCCTGGCGCTGTTGTTTCGCGGGTTCGTCGCCGAAGCGTTCGTGATCCCGACGGGTTCGATGGCGCCGACGCTGCAGGGACGTCACAAAGATGTCTGGTGTCCGAAGTGCAACTTTCAGTACCAAGCGAGCGCGAGCGACGAGCGGGACAGCATGACGGACCGGCCCAACGGAAATCACGTGGTCGGCACGATGTGTCCCATGTGCCGCTATCCGCAGTTACTTGATCTGTTCGGCGACCCGAACGATGGCTCGATGAGCGGCGACCGGATCATTGTTGGCAAGTTCAGTTACGATCTGGCGGAGCCGCAGCGGTGGGACGTAATCGTCTTCAAATTTCCCGGCAACGCCGTGCAGAACTACATCAAACGGCTGATCGGCCTGCCGAATGAACGGGTTCTGATTGCGGGAGGAAATATCTACACGGCGGGGCTCGACGAGCCGGACGAAGCACTGCAGATTGCCCGCAAGCCGCCGCACAAACTTGAGGCTCTCCTGCAACTGGTCGACGACACGGACTATATCCCGGCCGACTTGGTGCAGATCGGCTGGCCCTCCCGTTGGCAAGAGATGAGTGCCGGCGCGTGGAAAGCGGAAGAAGGAGGGAAGGCGTTCGTCATCGCCGGCGAGAACGAAGAGGACGCGATCCTACGGTATCGGCATTTGCACCCGTCGATCGACGACTGGCGAGAGATCACGGCTCGGCAGCAATTGCCCGCCAGCGCGAGCGAGCGGGCGGGACGCCTGATCACCGATTTCTATGCCTACAACACGTTCTTCTCGGTCGAGCAGCGGCGCGGAACACCCATTGCGAATTCCTTGACGCCGCAGAACTACGATCCGCGCACGTATGATCCGGAAAAAGTAGAAGCGCCAGGGCCGGGGACTTCGCCCGAGCGGCAAGGGCTGCACTGGGTCGATGACCTGGCCGTCGAATGCCTGGCTGAGATCGATGGTAACGCCGGTGAAGTGATCCTGCAGGCCGTTCGCGCCGGGGTAACTTACGAATGCCGGATCGACGTGGCCACGGGCCAGGCAACTTTGACTTGCCAGGGAGCCAGCGGGGAAACACACGAGTTCGAAAGCGACGACGGCGCTAATCAGGCCCCCAAGGTCACCGCGACAACGGCCGTGACGGGGCCGGGAAAATATCGCCTGAAGCTGTCGAACTGCGACCACGAGATCCTCTTGTGGGTCAATGGGAGCGTGGTGAAGTTCGACGGACCGACCACGTATCCATCGCCGCTGATCGTGCGACCGTTCTGGTCGCCGGAGAATCCGGGGGACTTGGCGCCGCTGGGAATCGGCACGCGGGGCGTGGCCGCCCGACTGTCGCAGTTGCGGGTCTATCGCGACAAGTACTACATCGCCACCAATACGCAGATCTTCTCGGACTACCTGTCGGGGAAGTCGGCCGAAGAGATTCAGGACGTCTTCGCCGATCCCACACAGTGGGAAACAAGCAATCTGTTCGATGAGGAGAATCGGAAGAAGTTGGAATTGCGGCTCCAGAAGGACCAGTTCCTGCCGATGGGCGACAACAGCCCAGCGAGTTTCGACGGACGCTTCTGGTACGACGCGCTGACCGGCGAGCCCCATACGTACGTCGAGCGCGATCTCCTGATCGGCAAGGCGCTAATGATCTACTGGCCGCATACCTGGAATCGGCCTGTGCCTTATTTTCCGAACTTCCGCAAGATGCAGTTGATTCGCTAATAGATCACTACATGCGCATTTATTTTTCAAGAGTTATGAATTAATCGCTGCAAAGCCTGCCGCACCATCGTCATGGAGGATCGCATGCCCATTCTGGAAGTCGAAGGGCTCGTCAAAACGTTCGGCCGCCGCAAAGTGGTGGATGGGGTGGGTTTCTCGGTCGAGTACGCTGAGATCGTCGGCCTCTTGGGACCCAACGGCGCAGGCAAAACAACCAGCTTCCGTATGACCTGTGGGATGATCGAGCCCGATCACGGGCGGGTGACGTTGTCGGGCATCGACGTGACGAACTGGCCGATGTATCGCCGCGCCAAGGAAGGGGGCATGGGCTATCTCGCGCAGGAAGCGAGCGTCTTTAAGAAGCTGTCGGTCGAGCAGAACCTGCACGGTGTGATGGAACTTTTGGGCTTCGATAGGCGGCGACGGAAGGAGCGGTGCGACGAACTGCTCGAGCAATTCAACATCACACACATCCGTAAGAGTCGGGCTGGGTCGCTCTCGGGCGGTGAACGGCGGCGGCTGGAAATCGCCCGCTGCCTGCTCTCCGAGCCGGAAATCATCCTGCTCGACGAGCCATTCACCGGCATCGACCCAGTCACCGTCGAGAGCATTCAGAAGATCATTCGCGAACTGAAATCCCGCGGCATCTCGATCCTGATTACCGATCACCATGTGCGTGAGACGCTGGAGATCGTCGACCGCAGTTACATCATCGACAAGGGTTCGGTCCTTTGTTCGGGAACCGAGGCCGAGGTGCTGGCCAACCCGATCGCGCGGGCGAGGTACTTCGGAAACAACATCGACCGGAGCGGCTCGGCACGAGATGACGAAGAGAGCGACGAGCCGCGGATGCAGCCGCCGGCACCACATCGCCCGCCGGCACGAATGCGAAACGATCTGGCTGCGCAGACCGCAGCGACTACCTCTGCGGGGAGTGTTCACGAGCACGATACGCTGCGGGAATGATCGCTCGGGAGAGACGAGCCAACTATTCGGCCAGCACGGCGTCACGCGGCGGACCATAGTCCTTGCCATGCCGCGCGAGAAGCACGAACAGCACCAAGCCTCCTGCCATCAGGGCGAATGATGTCCAGTACGGGAGCGTCACTCCGCGCATGAAGAGCGGAATCGCTACGATGGGACCTACGACGCGGGCCAGGGCGCTGATGCTTTGGCTCACACCGAGGATGCTCCCCTGCGTGGCTGGATCGCTGCGGCGGCTGATGAGTGATTGCAGCGACGGTGTCATCAGGGAGAAGCCAATCACTTCGACCGTCGAGGCCACGACTAAGAGCGGCAGCCTGGCCGACTGGCTGGCCACACTCAAGAGGGCGAAACCCGTCATCGAGACAACCGCTCCCGTCGCGGCCATCGTGAATTCGCTGACCCGGCCCGCCATCCGCCGCACGAGGAGTCCCTGCGCGAGGCTCAGCGTGAAGCCCACAAACGCGAAGTACAGGAGCACATTCTCGAAGCTGAAGCTGAAGGCCGGACTCTTGAGCAAGAGCGACAGCGTGGTCTCATAGGCTCCGAACGAAACGACGCTGACAAATGAGGTGAGCAGGATTGCCGGGATCGATGGGGTCGACAAGGCTGTCGACCAGGCGCGGAGATTGAACAAGGCATGTCCCGCATGGCCGGACTTGCCGTCCGCATGCTTGCGCAGCGACTCGGGCAAGAGCAGCGCCGCCAGGATGAACGCGCAGGCCGAGAGTGCCGCCGCGACATATCCCGGCCAGGGACTCGTTCCCACGTCGCTTTGGCTCGGGGACGATACCAGTGCGGCATAGCCCAAGAGCGGGCCGAAGGTAAAGCCGAGACCGAACGCGGCGCCGATCAGCGCCATCCCTTTGGTGCGGGTGGCGAGCGTGGTCGAGTCGGCGATGTAAGCCTGTGCGGTGGGGATCGTCGCGGCGGCGATTCCCGCACCGATCCGCGCGACGAACAGCCACGCCAGGCTTTGCCAGACAGTGGCCAGACCAAAAAGGGCATAGAAGGCGGCCGACCCCAGCAGGCCGATCATCAGCACCGGTCGTCGACCGACGCGATCCGATAGCCGTCCCCAGAGGGGCGAAAAGACGAATGTCATTGCCGAGAAACTGGCCATGAGCAGGCCAATCTCCCACCCCCCCTCGTCGACGCTCAGCGTGCGGGCATAGATCGGCAACAGCGGCAGGACCATGCCGAATCCGAGCAGGTCGATGAAGACCGTCAGGAAGATGACCAGCAGCGAACCGCGGCTAGGAGGAGGTCCCTCGCCCGACGGCGAGTGACCAGCGGCGCCGGCAGGCGACGAATAGGGATTGGTGTCGTCAGGCGGCGGAGATTCCGTCATGCGGAAGCAGAACTTTCGGAGGGAGCGGGAGGGCGGGCGAAATTCGATCGCCCTTCGCCTACACTAATCGGAAACACGGACTTGCGAAACCACCACCCGCTCTCAGCCGATAGTCGGCCTCGTGCGATATTTTGGCCTCGCGACGAACTCGAACAGCACAAATGGCTTACTCACCACTCTCCTCGGCAGAGCACTCAACCATGCAGCGAACCTTACTGCTCGTGCGACTCTCCCTGATTGGCTTGGCGAGCCTGGCAACTGGGCCGCGCGCGTGGGCGGCGGGCACTCCCGCACAGCCCGGCATCGTGCATTCCGAGTTCATTTACGACACCGCCCCATTTCCCGAGTGCCATGCCTCGACGCTGGCCGAAACGCCGCAGGGACTTGTCGCGGCTTGGTTCGGCGGGACCGAGGAGAAACATCCCGACGTAGGGATTTGGGTTTCGCGGCACGACGGCAAACAGTGGTCGCCGCCGGTCGAAGTGGCCAATGGGGTCGAATCGCCCGAGAAACGCTATCCCTGCTGGAATCCGGTACTGTTTCAAATGCCTGACGGACCACTGCTGCTCTTCTACAAAGTGGGACCAAGCCCCAGCACCTGGTGGGGGATGCTGATTCGCTCCACCGACGGCGGCCATACTTGGAGCAAGCCCGAGCGATTGCCCGACGACATTGCCGGGCCGATCAAGAATAAGCCGCTGCTCCTGGCCGATGGCCGGCTGCTCTGTCCCAGTTCGACCGAGGACGACGGCTGGCGCGTGCACATGGAGTGGACGAAGGACCATGGAAAGAGTTGGGAGCGCACGAAGGCTCTCTGCGACGGGCGGACGAAGCAGGCGATTCAGCCCACAGTGTTCCTGCACGGCGATCGGACGGGTAACAAGCTGCAGATGATCTGCCGCAACCGCAGCCGGGGCGACATGTGGCAGGCGTGGTCGGACGACGCTGGCAAAACCTGGACCGAACTGGAGTTAGTCGGCCTGCCGCATCCAGGCTCGGGCATCGATGGCGTGACGCTGGCCGATGGGCGCCATCTCCTCGTCTACAATCACACCGATCGGGGTCGCTCACCGCTGAATGTGGCCCTGTCGAAGGACGGACGTGCGTGGGAAGCGGCCCTCGTGCTCGAAAGCGAGCCGGGGGAGTACTCGTACCCGGCAGTAATCCAGACCGCCGACGGTCGGATTCACGTACTGTACACCTGGAGGAGACAAAAGATCCGGCACGTGGTGCTGGATCCAGCAAAGCTCGTACACCGGCCGATCGTCGAGCGGAAGTGGCCGGAGAAGTGAATGTCGAAGGAATTTCGCGCCCGCCGGCTATCTACTGGCCGTCGACAATCTCGCCCCCTTCGCGAACAATCGCGGGGGCGCTCGCGGGATCGAATTGGTTGTCGAGGAGTTGCGTGATCGAGAAGCCTTCGGTGCGGAACTGCGCCGCGCCATTGCCGCCGGCCGAACAGCTGTCGACCCGCACCCGCGAGGCGCCGCCGATGCTGAATCCGCTCCGGCCATTGTATTCGCTCCGCACGTTGATCAGGTCGCTCCGCGTCACCTGATCGTGGCAGTTCACGCCATCCAGATAGAACCCGCGAATGGTGAGGTTCTCGATGATCACGTCATGGACCTCGTACAGTGTGATCCCCACGGGATGCAGGCAGCACGAAAGGTCGTAGTTGCCGGGAAGCCGGTCTTTCTCGCAGCAGAAGTAGAGCCAACCCTCGAGCAGGGCCCACTCACCGGGAGCCAACTCGATCGGCTGTCCTGGCTGCGGCGACTTTCGCGGCGCGGGGGCGCCAGCAACGAAGAGTTGCTGATAGCTCATGCGTGCCGGACGGGTGCGGTGGATATCCCCGCGAAAATGTTCCCAGTGGGCATCGACGAGTGAGACGGTCCCGTCGAGCGTGGCCCCGTTGCCGATGATCTGAAACGGAAAGGCATCGCTGCCGCTGTGATGGGCCGCCTGCACCGAGAGGCATTCGCGATAAGGCTCACCCGTATTGGCCACGATGATCCGGTCGCCTCTCTGGGCAATGCGCAGCGCCTTGCCGATCGTTCGGCACGGACCGCCTTCGACGCCCTGGCCGACGGAAGTCTGCCCACCGTGTCGGTCATCCCCGGCCAGGTTGTCGACGAAGATATCGCGGGCGACAGCCGTGGAAGAGGTCGTCGCCAGCAGAAGCAAGAATCCGAGGATCCGCCGCATACCAATTACTCCCGGGAAAGACGCGTACCTGCGGAAATGTAGCACGCGGCTAGCGGCACGCCGGTTGGCGCGATTGTGCGGCCTATTCCGAGGCCGCTTGCCGATGGGCGTCGCCGGCTCGGCGCACGGACATCAACGCCTGCGGTCCAATGACCTTAGCGAAACTTGGCGGGCAAGGTGGCGTCGACATGGTTGACGTACCAACTGGCTCGCTGCGTCGTGGGATTCCACGAACGCGTGGCCGTGATCCACATCGAGTTGGTGTCGTTGGTGCGGGGGTCGACGTAATCGTAGCGCAGCATGACGTCGTCCAGAAATCCGTTATTGGTGCTAACCACGACTCCTGCATTATGAAACTCGACGTCCCGGCCGATCGCCCGAAAGCTCTTCATCGGATCGGTTGAGAATGTCACATCCATGTGTTCCCGCGCATCGCGATCAGATGCGTAGTAATCCTTGATCGCCTGCTCACCCTTGACTCGGGAATCGACTGATTTCATGCGCTGATGGGCTTCGACTAACTTGTTATCGCGGACCAGTTCGAGCCACGCATCGACAGCCCGCTCCGCTTCGGCCAGCAGAACTGCCTGCCGGGTCGATTGCCGCGTGATGCCCCAGCCGAGAAAGCCCATCGCCAGGCAGAGGCCCACCGTCGCGGGCCAGCGGCCGGTTAACTCGCCGTCCGACGCCGCGATCTGCCGCAGGGCGATAAACGCCACGCCCGCCGTCAGGACGGGGATAATCGCCAGCGCCGGGCTGACCAGCACGAGGGCCGACGCAATTCCGAGCCCGAAGGCGAGGATCGCCAGCCGGCTGATCGACGAGTAGTTCTTGAGCGATTGCTCGTCCGGATGCAAGTGCTCGGAGGATGAAAGGGAGGGGGAGGACATAGTAACGTTGCAGGCGGTGCGGTTTTCTCCGGGATGGATCGGTCTCGCTAGATTGGGAATCGCGATCGAACTAAGGAACGCGCATGGCCTCTGCGTTGGCGTATTCGACGCGCTTTTGATGCTGGCGAACCAGGAAGTCTCCTTGCGGATCGAAGGCCTCGACATTTGCTGCGGCATCGTCCGGATGGCTCGGTTCGCTGCTGAATTTGCCCCGGGCCAGCGCCCCGCGAGATCGACTGTGGACGAAGCCTAGCCAATGGCGTTCCGGAGCCATGCCCAGAAACGAGCCGTCCTGCGGACTGGCCCAAGCCCCGAGCGGGCTCTCGCTGTTGAGCGGAGCAAACAGCAGGGAAAAAGCGGTGAAGCTGACCATCAGCCAACCGCACCAGATTGCCAAAATCGTGCGCCCGGCCATTTCGATCGGCATATCGAACTTGACGCGCGTCCGCGACAGGCTGTCGGTAATGAAACGCAGAATTCCGAAGGTAAAGAAAAATAGAAACCACAGCACGACGAAATCAGTCAGGTAGCGATACGAGCGATCGAAACCGTCGATCAACGTGCAAACCGGCTCGAACAAGTTGGTGGCGATCAGCATCGCCATCAGCAGGTTGACCAAGGTAAGTCCCGCTCCCCACAGCCCGTGCAGCCAGACCAAGCCGCCCACGGCCAGAAATACCACTAGCAAGATCAAGGTCATCATGGCAAGCGTCAGTACGAAGTATGCGGGGTGAGGGTTCGGCGGATATGTCGAGTTCACTGTCGAGTTTGTTGCGAGCAAGTGCCGCACGCCATCCGGCACGAATCGGGGTTACTGCTTCAGTGCATTCTGGAGTTCCTGCAGCGAAGTGGTGCCCATCGCCACGAGCAGAATCCCTTCTTCCTGGAGCGAGCGATTCCCCGCCTGGCGGGAGAGTTGCTTGAAGACCTCCAGCTTGGGCTGGGTCGTCATTGCCTGCCGCAGTTTGTCGTCGATGACCATGATCTCATAGATGGCGGTTCTTCCCCGGTAGCCCAGGCCGTTGCAATTCGGGCAGATGAGCGGTTCCCCCTTCTTGGGCTTGGGGGGCTCCTGTCCGGGAGGCAAGGGCTGCTTTTCCTGATACAGAACCTGGACGCGGCCCGGGGGAATCCCAAGACGCTGGAGCAGGGCCGGATCGGGCTGAAATGCTTCGCGGCAGCGTTCGCACAGCTTGCGGACCAGGCGCTGCCCCACTACCGCCTTGAGCACTTGCGGAAACTTCTCGCCCGGCTTGAGAGCGAGTAGCCGCAGGAGTGCCTCGGGGGCGTCTTTAGCTCGCAAACTGATGAGCGAGAGCTTGTCCTCGTTCAGAATCCAATCGGTGACAATGCGGATCGCCTCGCCGCTTTGCACGTCGGGCAGGCAGATTACCTCAGGCTGTTTCAGGATGCTGGCGGGAAGCTTCGATTCGGGCGTTTCTTTCTGGGCCGGGTCATACTTGGTGACATCGACGTTTTCGACGTCGGGCTCGCGGCGATTGATCGGCTCGACGGAGATAAAGTCGCGCATCAAGCGATCGGTCCCGCGCAACGCCGCCACCCAGGTCGACGTCAGCCCGCCTCCCGGCAATGCCACAAAGGCCACCATCCCCTTGGCTCCCGGACCGATCAACTCCTTGAGCCGCTCACGCAGTTTGTCGCGCATCCCCAGGTCTTCCAGCGTGGGACTGTGCTTGGTGATGATGCGGAGACTGACGACCGCCCGCTCGCCAGTCGGCGTTCCCTGGCTCAGAAGGGTCGCGTCGTACTTGGCCCCGCCGAACTCGAGCTTGAATTTTCCCTCCTGCCGGGCGCGGCGCTCGTTCATATTGAGGTGCGCCATCCGCTTCACGACGGCCAGCATCATGTCGCCCAATTGCCGAGTGAGCGGCTCCTTCTCATGCACCTTGGGATTGGCGTTGTGCCAGAGACCGTCGATCTCGTATTTCACGGCCACCGCGTCAGCCGTAAAGTCGAGCATGACTTTGTCAGCCCGCTGGGCAATCGCGTCGGCCAGCAAATACTTGACGGGGACATAGGCCGGCGACTGGCGAGCTTCAATCGTGGCTGACTGATTCTCCATCTGCAACGGCCCTACCGCATTGATTTCGACGGGCGGACCAAGTTGCCAGGCATGCTTCACCTCCCGTTCTTTGGGCTGCCGCTTGCCGAGATTGGCGAACCAGTTTTTGATGTGCGCGGGGGTAAAGACCTTTTTGTCTTCGGTGAC
>JALORD010000366.1 GCA_025459145.1 Pirellulaceae bacterium
TTGGAAATCGTCGATCTGACGTCCGGCAGTGGCGCATTCTCCGTGTCGAACGGCGTGGGAAGCGAAGTGGCCACGCAGCTGGGCCTCACGGAGTCGGCCAGTGGCGACACAATTAGCGGGCGGCGTCTGGTTTCGGGCCTCAAGACGACCCTCCTGCACTCGCTAGGGGGCGGGAGCGGTCTGGGAACGCTCGGTTCGATTACGCTGACCAATCGATCAGGCGCGTCGGCCAGCGTCGATCTGGCGAGTGCCGAAACGCTCGATGAAGTGATCGACGCAATCAATCGCGCAGGACTCGGCCTGCGGGCGCAGTACAACAGCAGTCGGAATGGTCTGCAACTAGTAGATACGACGGGGGCAAATGCCAGCAACCTGATCGCCGCGGACGGTGATCCGACGGGTACTGCGACAAAGCTCGGCCTGGCCGCGAGTGTTGACGGCAACGTGCTGCAAGGGAGCGGGCTTAACCGGCAGGTGGTCAATCGGAACACGCTCCTCGCCGAGTATGGCACCGGAAGCGGAGTCTCGCTCGGGACCTTCCAGATTCTCGATTCCGCAGGCCAGTCTGCCACCGTCAATCTGAAATTTCTGGAAGCGACAACGATTGGCGACGTGATCGATGCGATCAATGGCCTTTCCCTCGGGGTCGAGGCACAGATCAACGACGCCGGTGACGGGATTGTGCTCGTTGACACTGCTGGCGGTTCGGGGCGGCTCACCGTCAGCGACATCGGATCAGGACGCACGGCCGCAGACTTGCGGATCGCGGGCGCTGCAACCGATGTGGAGGTCGATAACCAGACGCAGCAGGTGATCAACGGCTCTACGGCGTATCGTGTGACGCTCGCAGAGGATGAGACGCTCGACGATCTCGTTCAGAAGATTAACGCTCTGGGCGCAAAAGTCTCGGCCGGCGTGCTTAGCCAGGGGAGCGGCTCGCTGGCCTATCGGTTATCTCTGTCCAGCGGCATCTCGGGCAAAGCGGGCGAGCTCCTGATCGACGGCAGCGAACTCGGCTTTTCCTTTCAGGAACTTGCGCCTGCCCAGGACGCTCTCGTGCAACTCGGCACCGGGCCCGCGGCGACGCTATTTTCCTCAGCGACCAACCGGTGGGATAACATTGTCGACGGCCTCAACGTAACGCTGGCCGGTACATCGACCGATCCCGTCACGATGTCGATTTCGCTCACGGGCAATGGAGCGGCCGACGCTCTGCAGACCTTTGTCGATAATTACAACAAGCTCCGCGACAAACTCGGCACTTACACACAGTTCAATCCCGATGCCGGAACCAAGGGGACGCTGTTCGGATCACAGGAAACCTTGCGGCTGGATACGGAACTCTCGCGACTGATCACCGGTCGCTACTTCGGTGTGGGGAACGTGCAATCGCTGGCCGAGCTTGGCGTCTCTCTCGACGACACCGGCAAACTCTCGTTCGACAAGAATAAGTTTCAAGCACGCTATGCGGCCGATCCCGAGGGGGTCGTCGAGTACTTTACCGATGAGACAAACGGTTTTGCCGCCAAAGCCGACGCGGTCCTCGAGCGACTCGTGGGGCGCGACGGCTCGGCCCTCGTCAATCGGGCCCAAGTTCTCTCCCGCCAGGTGGAGGACTTTACCGATCGGATCGCCACCTGGGATGGCCGGCTCGAGCGGCAGCGCGAACGACTCCTCAACGATTTTTACAGAATCGAGCTGATTGTCAGCCGCATTCGCAACAACATGACGGCTGTCAGCCAGATTCAGGCACTCCCGCCGTTCTACTCGTCGGGCAACTAAGCGATTTGCGCTGCAATATTCATTCGTCAGGAGATTCCATGGATACCGGGGCAGGAAGCATCTACCTCGAGACCGAAGTCAACACGGCCACGCCGCAGAAGCTGCGGCTGATGCTGATTGCCGGCGCGCTGCGGCATGCCCGCCGGACGCAGACGCTTTGGGAAGAGGGAAACTTCGAAACCGCTCTCGAGTCGCTCATCCGCTGCCGCGACATCGTCAGCGAACTCCTGGCGGGGGTGCAACTGGATGCCTCCCCGCTGGCCAAGCAAGTCGGCGGGATCTACGTCTATCTGTTTTCGGCACTGACGCAGGTGCAGCAGTCGCGCGACAGCGCGGAACTCACGGCCATCATTCGCGTGATCGAAGAGGATTACGAAACCTGGCGGCAACTTTGCGAGCAGATGCCCGAACGACCCACTGCGTTACCGCCGCTTGCATTCGCCGGCACCGAAGAACTCGCCCCCGCGTTGACGGTGGCTGCCGAGACCTTCTCGATCGACGCGTGAACTACTTGCCGAACGGCCGCTGGCTCGTCTTGTCGGCGGTGGGGAAGTCGTCTGGGATCGGCAGCGCGACTTTACCCGTGGCAGCCCACTCTGCGCCGCGGACGAGCGTCGTGATGAAGCCGACGCACTCTTGTGAATCGTCGCCGTGCCCCATCGGCGTGTGAAAGACTCGCCCTTTACCGTACTCGATCGTGAAGATCATCGGCTCGTGGCGGCCCGAGCCCCCCTTGGCTTTGTCCGCATAAGCCGTGGCCAGAATCTGCATGTTCTCGCCCGGACCGCGCAAGAGGTCGTAGAGTTCGTCCTGCACGTGCAGCCATTCGCGGGGCATACCCTTGGTCACTGGATGCTCGCCATCTCGCACGATGATCGCAAAGGGATGCTGCGGACCATGGTGCCCGCCGCTACCCTTCGACTCATCGCGCACGAGCTTCCCCTCGGCGTCGAGATACACGTACGGCCCGCTCCGTTCGTTACGCCCGCCCCAGCCTCCCAGGCCGATCATCTGGTTGTATTCGGCCCAGTCGCCGAAGGCGTTATTGGCCGCGTGCACCACAACCAATCCGCCCCCGTTCTGGACGTATTTCACGAAGTTCTGTTGGGTCTCCTCCGGCCAAGGAGCGCCGTTGTAGTTCGACACGACGACCTGGTACTTGCTGAAATCCGGGCGAAACGCGGGATCGGTCCCGCGAGGGGCGGTCGTCGCTACATCAACGCGAAAGAGCCCCGTATCTTCCAGGTACTTCTTCATCATCCGCGTCGTGTTTGGCCAGTTCCGATGGTTGTTCTGTCCATCCACAATCAGTGCCGCCAGCGTGGGCTCCCCTTGCGCCAGGGCGGGCGACAGGCTCCCGAAAACAATCACGGCCAGCAACAGGGAACGTCGAAGCATGGGAGAGACCTCAGGTGAACGGAAAGAAAAGCGATTTGGGTTGGGAACGATCGGGCAACCAATTTCACAGAGCGGCATCTCATCATATCGCCGCAAGGTCGCCTGCGACTACTCAGCGAGCGGGGGCCGCCGTAGGTAATCCGCCGAATACTGCTCGATCGCGTGGGCTACGCGCAGTAGCTCCGATTCGCCGAATAACCGGCCCGTCAGATTGAGGGTTCCCGGCTGTCCGTTCTTCCCTCCCTGGCGGTCGCCAAAGGGGATCACCACCGTTGGGTGCCCGGTCAGGTTGGTCAGGACCAGGTCGTCACCGCCGACGTACAAGTCTACCTCGCGCATCGTCTCCTCCATGGCGCGCATCAACAGGCGTCGGATACGGTTCGCCCGCAAATAGTCGACCGCGGAAATAAACCGCCCGGCTCGGAAGGGCGTCGCCCATTTGCCCAGCCCTTCGCGCACTCCGGCGAGCGTCACATCGTCAAATGCGGCAGCCGTTTCGGCGTTCAAAATCGTCGTCAGCGAGCCGGTGGGGTAATGGTCGGGAAGCTTGATCGGCACCAGTGCAACCCCCAGCTCGCGCAAGAGGTCAATCTCGGGACCATCGGGCCGGGGATCGCCAGACTCGTCCACTTGCGAAAAATATCCGACACGCAGCGCACTGAGCTCTCGTCGAGGGGGCCAGACAAAGGGTCGGTCGACTGCCGCGTCGTCGAGCCCATCAAAGCCGTGAGTGGCGGCCAGCACCAGGGCGCAGTCTTCCACGCTACGGCAGATGGGCCCCAATTTGTCCATGCTCCAGGCCAGCGTCATGCACCCGGACCGGCTGATGCGTCCGAAAGTGGGGCGGAGACCGGTGATGCTGCAACGCCGGCAGGGAGAGACGATGCTCCCCAGGGTTTCGCTGCCGATAGCAAAGCCTACGAGTCCGGCAGCGACCGCGGCAGCGGAACCCGCAGATGATCCGCTCGAACCTTCCTCCGGATTCCACGGATTACGCGTCGTGCCGCCGTACCACTCGTCTCCCAGGGCGAGCGCTCCGAGCGACAACTTGGCCACCAGAACCGCCCCCGCTTCCCGCAGCCGGCGGGCGACGGTCGCTTCTCCGGGCAGAGTCTGCTCTGCGAAATGGGCTGCTCCCCAAGTCGTGCGATAGCCGGGCACCGAAATCAAGTCCTTCGCGCCCCAAGGGATCCCATGCAACGGACCTCGATAGCGACCGGCGGCAATCTCGCGGTCGGCTTGGGCCGCTTGGGCGAGAGCCAAATCCTCCGTCAAGGTCACGACCGCATGCAGCGACTCGCCCTGCTTTTTCAGTCGGGCGAGGTAGAGCTGGGTCAGCTCGGTCGAGGTAACCTTGGCAGAGCGGACGAGCGCTGCAAGCTTGGTCACCGGCAAAAAGGCGAGATCCTCGTCCCGCGCCGGGCGCTCCGGGACGGCCCGATCGAGAAGGCCGACCTCGCGCGACAGCAATTCCGCCGGTAGGGCGCTCCTTTCCTGGGGTGGAGCGGCAAAAAAGGTGAGGGCCGGCGGCTCACTGTTGGTGAGCGCAACCCCGCGCTGAGCGGCGAGTCGCTGGGCCTCGCGGCGTACCGATCCGGCGACCGCGTTTCGCTCGTCGTCTGTTAGCTCGATCCCCGCGATCCACTCCGCTTGTTTCACCAAATCGGGCGTAATCTCTGCCGATTCGATCGCGAGCGCAGCGATCGCTCGTTGAAACACCAGTCCGCCAATACCCAGCCCTGCCATGGCGGCCAGCGCGGTGCGGCGGCTGATGCCGCGAACGACACGATCCTGCACTTCGTCCGGCTGGTTTTCGCCGCCACCATTCGACTGGGCACTCATCGTCGCAAGCTCCACGATCAAGATGCTTGAGGCCGAGTTTCGCTGCGGCGCTATCGAGCCCGGGTGTTGCGGCGATTCATTTCGTCCCTGATCTCGGCGGCTAGCTCGTACTTCTCGGCCGCAACCGCTTCGGCCAATTGTTCCTGCAGAGTTCGTCCGACGCGAAAATGTTGCCGCAACGATTCGCGCAACTCCGTCAGCCGCTGGACAAGTTCGTCCTCGTCGAACTCCTCGTCGGCCTCGTATTCAGCGAATACCTGCCGCATCCGATCGAGCCCGCGATTGATCTCTTCGACGGCCGCTTCCGCCCCCCGGTCGCCGAGCGCCGACAGAGCCGCCGCCTGCGTACGATGAAACAGCACGAAAGGGCGGTACTGCTCGTGAGATAGCGTCCACTGCTCATCAGGCGAATGGTCGCGGCAAAAGTCCATCATGCCCAGCGTGTGATCGGCATCGGCCACGGCGTTGTGGAATTCGCGTAGAGCCAGCCAGCAGATCCGCCGGTGGTAGTACTG
>JALORD010000367.1 GCA_025459145.1 Pirellulaceae bacterium
GGTCACCGAGCTGATCGCCCTGTCGCTCAGCCGGGACTTACTCTATCCGCTGGCCGGCACGCCCTTTTGGCAAGGAATCGAATCGTTCTGGAACAAGCTCCGCGACGAGTTGCCCAGCTCGGTCTGGAAGCACTACGAGGCCTACCGGCAGGTTTTGTACGTCCGGGGAATGCCGGCCAAGTCGTATGCCAAGCAGCAAGGCATCCTGGCGACGATTCACCGGGCGATCCTCGAGCGGCGGCGGGTCCGGGCGACTTACCAAGCGCCGGGCAAGGAACCACAGCCAAGGCTGCTGGAGCCGCTCGCCGTCGTCTTCTACCAGTCGAGCCTGTACATCATCGCCGCGGCCGCCGAACAACCGGCCGGGGAGGACCGCCTCCGGCACCTGAAGCTCGACCGGTTCGTGCGGGCCACGGCGCTCGACGAGTTCTTCACCCGCCCGGCCGATTTCGACCTGGAGGCGCATCTAGGCCAAGGGATGGGCATCTTCTCGGGAGGCAAGCCGCAGGACTATTTAATCCGCATCTCGGCCCGCGGCGCACGGTGGGTCACCGAAGACCCGTGGCATCCCGAGCAGCACGTCGAACCCAGCGAGGGAGGCACGATCCTCCTCCGCGTCCCGGCCCATCACGACCTGGAAATCATCCCCCGCGTCCTGGCCCTCGGAAGCGAAGCGGAGGTGCTGGGCCCCGCGTCTTGCCGGCAGGCGATCGGCATTATCGTGCGATCGCTGGCCGAGCGGTATGCGGACTAATTTTGCTCGCGATGTCGGAGCCCTGGCACAACGCCAGCTATGTGGAACACCGGTGAGATGTTGAGTAGGCTGAGCAAAAGCCTGGTCCCTTGAATCAAATTGAATGACGACCCTATTTCCAACTCCCTTTGGAATCTCGCCCGATGAAAATCCGTCGCATTGTCTTGCTCCTGGCCGTTCTTCCCGTGCTCGCCACCGGCCTTGCCTTCGCGGCCCGGCTGGTTGACGAATACAAGAGCGGGATCGTCTGGCCTGAACCGGCGCTGGTCGATCCGGGAATGGCCGGGAGCGGCGATGCGCCAGGCAAGGCACCGAGCGATGCGATCGTCCTGTTTGGCGGCGAGAATCTCGACGCCTGGGAAGGAGGCGAGAAATGGAAGATCGTCAATGGCGTAGCCACGGCAGCGGGCGGCGGAATCACGACCAAACAGGGCTTTGGCGACTGCCAGGTGCATGTCGAGTTTGCCACGCCCGACAAGGTCGAGGGCTCCGGTCAGGGACGCGGTAATAGCGGCCTCTACCTGATGGGGCGGTACGAAGTGCAGATTCTCGACTCGTTCGACAACAAGACCTATTTCGACGGCCAGTGCGGCAGCATCTACAAGCAGCAGCCGCCAATGGTCAACGCCAGCCGCAAACCGGGCGAGTGGCAATCGCTCGACGTCCTGTTCACTGCCCCGAAGTTCGCCAAAAACGGCGATTTGCTTACGCCGGGTTATGTCACTGTCCTGCACAATGGAATCGTGGTCCACAACCACTTCGAGCTACAGGGGAGCACGTCATACACCGAGCCGCCCAAGTACTCGGCCCATGGCGAACAAGAGCCGCTGCACATTCAGTTCCACGGAAACCCGGTCCGCTTCCGGAACATCTGGGTCCGCGAGGCCGTTCAGCCGCTGGTGGGGATACCGCCGGAGGTGCAGCCAAAGGCAGAGGCGGTGCAGGAGCTGAAGCGGTAACGCGACTTGCTTGCGTCGTGGTCCTGTTGGCAAGTATCATCAACACTTGCCGATATTAGGAACCGCTTTCGCAGGGGTGCGCTGATGTTACGTCCGCGGCAAATGCAGTTGGTATTTTCGCTCGCGGCTGTCGGGCAGCTTGTGGGCTGGGCCGCGAACGTCGAAGCCGCCGAGCCCGCCGTCGACTTCCTCCGCGACGTAAAACCGATCTTGGCTCAGCGGTGCTATCGATGCCATAGCTCGCTGAAAGAAGAGTCGAGTTATCGGCTCGATAGCGTCCAGGCACTCGTCAAAGGGGGCGATTTTGGCCCCGCGGTCGTCCCCGGCAAGAGCGGCGAGAGCCGGCTGATCGAGGCGGTGCTGGGAACGGGCGACCTGAAGATGCCGCCCGAGGGTGCGCCGCTCACGGAGGCGCAAATCGCTACGCTGCGGGCCTGGATCGATGCGGGAGCCAAACCGCCGGAGGGCGACTCGGCCCAGAAGATCGAGCACTGGTCGTACCAAAAGCCGGTCCGTCCCGCGCTGCCGACAGCCGCCGATCCGGCGTGGAACGCCAACCCAATCGACGCTCTGGTCGCCGCCAAACACGCGGAGCTGGGGCTCACGCCGGTGGGCGAAGCGCCGCCGAATCTGCTCCTGCGGCGGGTTTATCTCGATCTCGTCGGTCTGCCGCCGACGCCGGACGAGTTGGCGGCGTTTCTGGCCGATTCTTCGCCGGCCGCCTACGAAAAGGTAGTCGACAAGTTGCTCGACAGTCCGCAGTACGGCGAACGGTGGGGGCGGCACTGGATGGATGTCTGGCGGTACAGCGACTGGGACGGATACGGCAACGAGGTCCGCGAGAGCAAGCCGCACATCTGGCGATGGCGCGATTGGATCGTCGAGTCGCTGAATGCCGACAAGCCGTACGACCGGATGGTGCAGGAGATGCTCGCGGCGGACGAGCTCGCGGCGGACGATCCTGAGACTCTGCGGGCGACCGGCTATCTCGTCCGCAGCTGGTACAAGTTCAACCGCAACAAGTGGCTCGACGACGCGGTGGAGCACACCGGCAAGGCGTTCCTGGCGACCACGTTTAATTGCGCCCGCTGCCACGACCACATGTACGACCCGGTTTCGCACGAGGAGTACTACAAGCTGCGGGCGATCTTTGAGCCGTACGACGTGCGGACCGATCGCGTGCCGGGCGAGGCAAATGTCGACAAGGACGGCCTCGTCCGCGTGTTCGACGCGAAGCTCGACGCCGAGACGTTTGTCTTCGTCCGCGGCAACGAGAAAGAGCCGCTGAAGGACAACCCGCTGGCGCCCGGTGTGCCACAGGTCTTGTCGTCCGTACCGTTCGCTGTGGAGCCGGTGTCGCTCGCGCCCAAGGCTTACTACCAGGGGCTCAAGCCCTTTGTTCGAGAGGAATTAGAGGCTGCCGCGAAAGCCGCGATCGAAAAGGCGAAAAGTGAAGTCGCCGCGGCTGAAGCGAATCTAGCGGCCGCGAAAGCCAAACAGGCGGAGTTTCTCACCAAGCAGGGAGCGCCCGAGAGCGCTCCTGCTGCCGAGGCTAAGCCAGCTTCGGAGGTCGTTCTGACGGACGATTTCACGAAGGAAAACGCCGCCGCGTGGACCCGTGACGTCGGTACCTGGGAGTTTCGTGACGGCCGGCTGGTGCAAACCGACCCGCGCGACGAACTCTGCGGCCTGATTTCGACGGCCGCGCACCCGCGCGACTTCGCAGCGACGTTCAAATTCAAAACCACCGGCGGCGACACGTACAAGTCGGTCGGCATCGCGTTCGACGCCGTCGGTACGACCGACTTTCAGGCGGTCTACCTGAGCGCTCATTCCCCGGGCCCACACCTGCTCACTCGCCAGGCCGGAAAGGACAGCTACCCGACCTCGGCACCGAAGGAGTCGGCCGTCGAAGTCGGCCGCGAGGTGGAATTGAAGCTCGCCGTGCGCGACAAGCTCGCCAATGTGTGGGTCGATGGCAAGCTCGTCCTGGCCTACAACTTGCCCGCGGAGCGAGTCAAAGATGGCCAGCTGATCCTCTGGACGTACGACGCGACGGCCGAGTTTCTGCGCGTTTCACTTGAGCGAATTGGGGCCGACTACCAACTCGCTCCCGCCGGCAGCGATATGCCCTCCGCTGCGGCGGCCGACGTGTTGGCCGCGGCTGTCGAGGACGCCGAGCGAGGAATCGCGATCGCTCAGAAATCCGCGCAGGCGGCCGAGGCGGCGTTAGCCTCGCTCCTGGCCCGGATCGCCGCCGATGAGGCGAATTTCAGCCAGCCGCCTCGCGACGATGCCAAAACGTTGTCGCTTGCGGCCGGTGCCGGCGAGCGGACGCATGCCGCGCTTGCCGCCGAAGCGGCCCTGCTGCAGGCACAGCTCAAAGCGGCGCAAGCCCGCCGCGCCGTGAAGCCAGGCGACGAGAAGACGGCGAAGGCAGCCGCGGACGCCGACAAGAAAGTCGCCGAGTCTCAGGCTGCTCATGACGCCGCACAGAAAGCCCTCACCGAACCGACCGAGAGCTACACGCGCCTCGCCGACGTCCATCCTGCGACCAGCACTGGCCGCCGCCTGGCACTCGCTCGCTGGATCACGTCGCCCGAAAACCCGCTGCCGGCCCGGGTGGCGATCAATCACCTCTGGCTGCGACACTTCGGCTCGCCCCTTGTGCCGACCGTGTTCGACTTTGGCCTCAACGGCAAGCCGCCGACCAACCAGGCGCTACTCGACTGGCTGGCGGTGGAGCTGATCGAAAACGGCTGGCGGATGAAGCCGATCCACAAGCTGATTGTGATGAGCCGGACGTACCGGCTGGCGAGCAGCAGCGGAGGAAGGGAACAGGGGACAGAACACTCAGCACTAGCCACCAGCACTTCGTCGCTCGATCCCGAAAACCAGTACTATTGGCGAGCCAATCCGCGGCGGCTGGAGGCCGAGGCGGTCCGCGATGTGACGCTGGCCGTGGCCGGGTCGCTCGATCCGGCTCGCGGCGGGCCGGAACTCGATCAAAACGCGGGTCTCACTGTCCCGCGGCGAAGCTTGTACTTCCGCGCCAGCAAAGAGAAGAAGATGCAGTTCCTGTCGCTCTTCGACAGCGCGAACCCGGTCGAATGCTACCGCCGCAGCGAGAGCATCGCCCCGCAGCAGGCCCTGGCCATGGCCAACAGCACCCTGACGCTCGCCCAGGCCCGCATCCTGGCGAAAAAGCTGTCCGATTCGCTCGGGAATGTTGCGGCCGAGGAAACTCCACAGCGGTTCGTCACCAAGGCGTTCGTGCAGATCCTCTGCCGCGAACCCACCGACGCGGAACGAGCGACGTGCCTCGAGTTCCTCAAGGAGCAGGCCGCCAAACTGGCCGACCCCAAATCGCTCACGGCCTTCTCGGCCGGCCCCGAAGCGAGCGTCCCGCCAGCGACCGACCCAGCCCAGCGCGCCCGCGAAAACCTGGTTCACGTGCTGTTCAATCACAATGATTTTGTGACGGTGAGGTAGGTGAAGTCACCGGCCGGAGGTCGGAAGTCGGAAGTCAGGGATGGGCGCGAGTCTCTGACCCCGCCCAGCCGTCGACCGTAGGTCTCCCGAACGAGCGAGACCACGCCAGACCTGCGGTCCACCCCATCGGCGAGGTCGGGAGACCGCGCCGAACCCGGTCCAGAGACCTGCGCCGAACCCGGTCCAGAGACGTGCGCCCAACCCGCGAATGGCGCCGAACCCGGACTCCGACTTCCGACTTCTGACCTCCGCTCAGTCCCCCGGCTCTTCCAAATACGTATACCCGTTCAGCCCGTCCTCGTAGAACTTGAGGAACCGACC
>JALORD010000368.1 GCA_025459145.1 Pirellulaceae bacterium
CGGTGCCGATGGACCGCTGGAGCACCATCCACTTCGTCCGGCACGGCGACAAATACTGGCTGTTCAACGAACAGGGCGAACTGATCATCGCCCGCCTGATCCCCGCGGGCTACGAAGAACTGAGCCGGGCCAAGCTTCTGGAACCGACGACCGACCAACTGAAGCGCCGCGGCGGCAAGGGAGTCTGCTGGTCGCACCCGGCCTTTGCCAATCGCCACATTTTCCAGCGGAGCGATAAGGAACTGGTCTGCGCGAGTCTGGCGGCGGAGTGAGCGAAAATCAATTGAGGCACAGCCGAAAACTTCGGAATGGTAATCGGCGTAAAAAGCGAGAAGTGGCACAGAATAAGGAAGGATTGGCTTTCCTCACTGAAGCCTGACCACTTCTATACTCCAGGGGGCAAGCGGACTGGCTGAACGAAGCCGCGCCGCCGCGACCGACGAAGTCATGCTGGCCTTCCTTGCCCGCTGGGACCCCGCCGGCAGCCACCGCAAAAGGCGGCGGTAAGGAACAAGGATCGAAGGTCCGTCGCGGGCTCGCTAGCGGAAAGCAGCGATGAAAGATGCCCCGCGGGTTTGTCCCCCGCGGATGGCTCGTTTCGTGGCGAGTGCTGGAGGGTTTCCCCCACCTCGGCCGTTCCCCTTGCTCAGGCTCCCAGTCCTCAGCCTCCCAGTCCCTGGACGACGTGCCCCGTGCTCAGCGGGCGCTCGAGTTTCTGGAACTCGTCGTGATAGGTCTGCGCCGGATCGATGCCCAGGTGCGCGAGGATCGTGGCGGTCAGGTCCGCTGGGGAGACTGGCTTTTCGACCACATAGCCGCCGTTCTCGTTGGTCGCACCATAGACCTGCCCGCCGCGGACGCCCCCGCCGGCCAGGAGCGCGGTGAAAGCATGCGGCCAGTGGTCGCGGCCCGTCGCCTGGGTGTTGGCACTCTGCGAGAACTGCCCCATCCGCGGCGTGCGGCCGAACTCTCCCACCGCCACCACCAGCGTCGTTTCGAGCAGACCTCGTTCGGCCAGATCGCTCACCAGGGCCGAATAGGCCCGGTCGAAGATGGGACAAAGCAGGTCCTTCAGTTTGGCAAAGTTGTTCTGGTGCGTGTCCCAGCAGGTGTTGACGCCATCGATGTGCGTCTCATCCTGCCAGTTCACCGTGACCAGCGGCACGCCCGCTTCGATCAGCCGCCGCGCGAGGAGGAGGCTCTGGCCGACGGTCGTGGGGCCGAAACGTTCCCGCACGGCGGCCGGCTCGCGGCTGAGGTCGAGCACGTCGCCGGCCCGGTTTTCGAGCAGCGACCAGGCCCGTTGGCGGTTTTCGTCGAGCATCGTCCGCGCCGCCCCCAGCGACGATTGTTCGCGCTGGGCAAAGTCGAGCGCCGCGCGCAGTTCGTGCCGCGATTGCATCCGCGACCAGGGGAGATCGGGCGCCAGCGCAAGTCCGGTGAATTGAAAGTCGGCCTTCCCCACGTCGCCGCTGACCAGCAGGGCATTGTGGATTTCGCCCATCCGCGCGCCCGTTTGGCCGGCAATCCGCCGCGCCTGGCCGGGAAATTGCAGGTACCAGGGGAGCACGACCGAGGGAGGCAGCCCCCGCTCGCCGCGGCCGAATCGCATGGCGAGGCTGCTGAGCGAGGGCCAATCCTCGGGCGTCGCCTGGTCGGTGGTCGGCGGACCAAAGTACTCGCGTCCCGTGAAAATCTCGCTGCAGGCGGGGCCGTGGACGTTCATCCGGTGCGTCATCGACCGCAGCAGGCAAACCTTATCCATCTGCTCGGCGAGGCGCGGCAAGTGCTCGCAAATCTGGATTCCCGGCACTCGCGTGGCGATCGGCTGAAACTCGCCGCGGATCTCGGGCGCGGCGCTGGGCTTCATGTCCCACAGATCGACCTGGCTCGGCCCGCCGAACAGAAACAGAAAGATGCACGACTTCGCCCGGGCAGGACGAGCAGCCGGGGACTGGGCCCGCAAACGATCGAGCTGGCTGCTACTCAGCCCAAGCAAGCTCAGCCCGCCGATGGTGAGCAATTCTCGCCGGTTGCCGGCCTGGAAGAGTGGGAGCATCGTCAACCTCGAGTGCTGGAAAAATCGCGACGGAGCGTCGCGCGGGACGCCGGTTGCGGCACGTCCGGCAACGTCGCCAGAACGCAGCCACCGTCGAAACCGTATGGGCCATTCTCGCCGACGGGGATCTCGCTGGCAGCCACCACAAATTGCCCCCATCCGCCGTCACCGAGGTGCCCACAATGGTGCCGAGCGGTGCCGGAAGGTGCGCGATTTGGTGCCGTTCGGTTATTCCTGCCTTGCGAATGACGTTCATCACGAACCTGACGCGGTCGAGGGTTGCGCCCAAGACCGCACAGCTCCTGGCCAGCCACTGGGACATCAACCTGACGATGAACACGTACACCATGCTGGGCGTGCTCGATCAGGCGAGTGCCGTCGAAGCGCAGCCGCCCCTGCAAAGTCTACCTCAGCACAACGACGCCAAAGCTTTGCTGCGATCGGCAAGTCAAAAGCGTGCGTAGTGCTATTTGCCAATGCAAATGTGCAGACTGCCGAGACATTGCGGATCGAGCCGCGAATCGGACATGATGCGGCGGAAACCAAAAGTAGAGCGTGCAACAGGAAGTGGTTCCGCTCCCAAGGTTAAGTATGCCGGAGGAGCAGCGAAATATCCAGATTTTTTGCTCCCCCGCGAACCATAGCAAGTCTCCTGCTTATAAGGATGTGCGAGCCCCACCATTGACGTAGCGTTTGCTCGCTAAAGGGAATCGACAAGTTGATTCGCAGACCCCGGCGCGAAACAATCGCTGCCTATGGGCTCTTATCGAAAGGCCGCAAGACGTCAGAAGTCACTACCTGACGCTGCTGGCTTTGGCAGTGTCAACTTGGTCTGGGAGAACTGTATGAAGCGTTTTTTGGGTGGCCTGATCGCGACCGTACTCATTAGCTTAGCCGTCACAGCATCGGCTCAAGATATTGACCCGACCGGACGGAAAGTGCTAGAGCAATTCACGGGCGTGTGGGACATCGAAGTCGCGGATAAGCCATCCAAGGCCAATCCAGAAGGAAGCACGACGAGGGCCACCGAGATCGGTTCATTCGGATTACGAGAACGCTTCGTCATTGGCAGATCGCACCCGCAGAGGGGTGAGAAGTCATTCTGGCTGATGACCTATGACTCCAAGATGCACAGCTTTCCGTTCTGGTTCTTCAGCAACAGTGGAGCATTGGGAGGCGAGTGGCGCGGCGTGTGGAACGCGGACACGAAGACCTTGAGTTCCCGCGCTACCGACACGCCGCCACACTGGACCAGTTCCGGAACGAATACCTTTCCAGATGATAAGACAGTCGATGTTGAATTCTGGATGAAGGATGAGATGGGTTCATTGCTCTTCCACGGCACGGCTAAGAAGACCCGCCAGCCCGACGCGGCGGGCGCGAAGGCATTGGAGGCGTGGTCGAAAGCTGGCAATGCCGTAGCCATGCCTCCGGCCGAGCTAAAGGTCCTGGAGCGTCTGGTGGGAGACTGGGACGCCGAGATGGTGTCGCGTCCAGCCGAATGGACGCCACAAGAACAACGGTCGAAGAGCTTGGTGACTCGACGCTGGATCCTCGACGGCTGGTTCCTCCATGACATCGCTGCTCCTGAAAAGGATGCCGAAGGGTTCTCACTCCTGAGTTACGATGCCGGCCTGAAAAAGTATCGCGGCTGGCGGTTCAACGCCGATGGAACCTGCTCCAAAATGTCTGGCGACTGGAGCGAGGAGAAGCAAATGCTCTCGTTTCGCGGCGAGGGGGACGACGGACAGGTGATCAACAGCATGGTGCGGTTCATTAGCAACGATCGGCATATCTGGTCCGTCGAAGTTAAAGACGGGACCGGAAAGCTCCTTTTCGACGCTGACTGGACGGTCAACAGGCGAAAGGGATAGAGGGCGACACCTTTTGGATCTGGCTGACTGTCACTGCCGATCTGAACCTGGCTTGGCTCGCATTGATTTCAATCTTCGAGCCAAATGGCGTTGATGGGGTTATCGCCCCGACTCGCGAGTCCACGTCCTTTGCGCCGCTGCCAGTGTTTTCGCGGCTGACTGTGCGACAGAGCCGGCGCCGGTAACTTGTGCACTCCATGTGCTGGCAGGGCTCACGTTGGCCCTGCTGGGTTGACTGGGTGCGAACTTAGGTTCGCTCCATGCTCCAACTGCTGGTCTGGTGGTTCTGTTCGTCGTTGGTGATTGGGCGACCGTCGCCAGCTTGCCCCCATATCGTGGTCGTTGCTGGTCGAGTGGATCTAGGGGCGAACTGACGAAATGAGCCGTTCAAACGTGTAGAGCATTGAGTTGGGTGAATTGCGTTTAGATTCGAATTCCGTGGGCCAGCCTTGCTGATCGAGATTCATGCCGTTCGAGCAAATGGTGAGCGTGTCACCGTCCACTTTGTAGATGCTGAGCCATTCCCCCTTCTGGATTCTCCCGTTTCCCGGTTGCCAGAGGCTGAGGCGGGGCGGTTTCGCGTCGGAGTCGAACTCGCAGTGGAAAAACTGTACATATCTGGTACCCGTGAGCGGATGCAGACCGTCCAGAAGCACCAGGTCGTGAAGCACCGTCCAGGTTCCGAGGAAGGGCTTTCGCCGATCAGGAGTTTCCGGCAAGCCGACTCCTTCGCGAACCATTTGCTTCAGTTCCCACACTCCTCGTACCGAGTTCGACCGCTTGTCGGCGGCATCTGCTTTAATCTCGCGCGGTGCTGCGAGCAGCAACAGGCCCTGACCGGCCCCGCTAAAGTCGAATAGCTGCTTGGGTCGAACCGATTCCTTCTCCCCCTTGGACGGTGCGAGGTGCAAAACCAGCTCGTCCGGAAGGACGCGGACTCGCCCCTGCCAGGCTTGCGTCGTTCCGTGATCGCTGGACGAGACATCGATCAGCGAAGGATCGGACTTCACCGGCCGCTCGTACTGGAACTCGCGCCGAATCGTGCCTGCCGGTTTCCCATCCGCATCGATCTGCGTCAGTTCGACTTTGATCGATGTCTCGGAAACCGTCAGCGTAGCGTCACGCAGGGGGACGCCGACACCGCCGCTCTGGACGTACAGCCGGAGCGTCCATTTTCCCAGAATGCTCTGGGAGGCGTCATCTGCCGCCACCGCGAGCTGCGGAAACCAGACCACGCTGCTGGCGAGCGACACGAGGATCGCGGCTGCGAAGAGTAGCTTTGCCATATCTCTGGCCTGGAGCAGAATCGTGATGAATGCCTACAGTCGCCTTCCCCCGGGAGCGGGCGATGGACGGCCAAATGGCGCGCCTGGGGGCTCCGCCGGGTCATTGCTTTGGCGCACGACGATGCCGGAAGGAGTCTTCACATACTCGAACACCGGCATGCGCAAGGGTCGGTTGCTCGCTTCAAACGTCGGCAGCGTGGGGGCTACCTGGCCATCGTCGATCGTCAGGTACAGCCGCAAGTCGTTGACCGGCGCCTTGGCCAGCAGGGCGAGCACCGAGCCGTCTCCCCGGGCGAAAAAGCTCGCTTTGTCGCCGATGGCCGCGAATTTCTCGTCGAACACCACATCCTCGGGCTTCGTCCAGGGGATCTTCCGATCGGGCGATACCGAGCCGACGATCAGCGCATTCGACATGCCGTCGCGAAAACTGCTGAAGCGAATTGGTCCGGAGTCGCCGAAGTCGAGCGGAAAGGGGGTCTCCTTGCTGGCGGCCTTCATTTTGGCCC
>JALORD010000046.1 GCA_025459145.1 Pirellulaceae bacterium
CAAGTTCGATCCGATCGACGCGGCCGACTACTACGGCCTGGCGGGGATCTTCAAGAGCACCCGCGCGATGGAGCATTACAAGAAGGTCGCTCGCTGGCACGAGAATGTGCTGCCGTCGCCGGAAACGAAGGCGCTTCAGGACCGATATGCAGCGCAGTTGACAACTGCCCGACAAGCCGTTGAGACGTTCGTCGCGGAGGCGAGCGAACAAGCGCGGAAGAGCCTCGCGCCCGGCTCCACGTTGCCCGACAATCTGGAAACGCTGTATACGGGCGAGGCCAAGGCGGAGTTAAAGCGCCTCCGCGACGAGCTGGCACGCATCGAAAACAGCCCGCCGGAACTTCCGTCGGCCATGGGGGCCACGGAGGACCGGGTCGCGGATGAACCGATTCACCTGCGAGGCGATCCCTTGAAGGTCGGCGCGATCGTGCCCCGCCATGTTCCCCCGGCGATTCGCGGACCTGCCTCTCCCGAGTTCACGACCAGCCAAAGCGGCCGCCGCGAGCTGGCCGAGTGGCTCGTCGACCCCGCGCATCCGCTCACGGCACGCGTGCTGGTGAATCGCGTTTGGCGGTGGCATTTTGGGGCGGGACTCGTGCGTTCGACCGACAACTTTGGCCTCTTGGGCGAGAAGCCGACGCACCCGGAGCTGCTCGATTGGCTGGCGACACGCTTCGTCGCGGATGGCTGGTCGCTCAAAGCCCTCCATCGGCAGATTCTTTCATCCAGCACGTATCAGCAGTCGAGTTCGGTCAGTACGGGCGCTTTGGCCCGCGATGCCGAGAATCGGCTCTGGAGCCGCTTTGCCGTCCGCCGACTGGAAGCCGAGGCGGTGCGGGACTCTCTGCTCGCGGTGAGCGGACAGCTCGACCGGTCGCTCGGCGGTTCGCTCCTGACCGTGAAGAACCGCGGCTATTTCTTCGACCACACGTCGAAAGACCTGACCAACTACGACAGTCAGCGGCGGTCGGTCTATCTGCCGGTCGTGCGGAACAACGTGTACGACATCTTTCAACTGCTCGACTTTCCCGATCCGGCAATTCCGACGGGGGACCGGGCCACCACAACGATCGCCCCCCAGGCGCTGCTCATGCTCAATAGCGAGCTAGTCCTGACTTCGGCAGACCGCCTGGCCAGCCGATTGCAAGAGGAATTCCCAGCCGACAGCCAGCGCTGCGAGCAGCTTTACTTGCTGGCTTATGGCCGACCGCCCACAGCAAATGAGATCGAAGCGAGTGCTGAGTTCGTGGCGGCGATGGAGCGTGCTCTGGCCGACTCGCAATCCGATCCGGAAAATTGCCGACAACAGGCCTGGTCTGCCCTCTGCCAGACGATCCTGGCCGCCAACGAATTCATCTACCTGCCATGACGATTCCTGCCTTGAACTGCGTCCCCCTTTCGCGCCGAGCGCTCTTGAGCCGATCCGCCGTCGGTTTTGGATCGCTAGCGCTAGCATCGCTCCTGGCGGAGCAATCTCGCGCGGCCGAGAAGAGCGGCACGATGAGCATCGGTCAGCCAGGCGCCAACCCCCTCGCCGCCAAATCGCCCCATTTTCCCGGCCGGGCCAAGCGGGTGATCTTTCTGTTCATGAAAGGTGGACCGTCGCACGTCGATACGTTCGACCCGAAGCCGCTGCTCACGCGTGACGACGGCAAGCCGCTCCCGTTTGCCAAGCCGCGGGTGCAGTTTGCCCCGACCGGCAACCTGCTGGCCTCGCCCTGGAAGTTTGCCCAGTACGGCGAAAGCGGGACCTGGGTCAGCGAGCTGTTTCCGAACCTGGCCCAGCAGGTCGACAATCTGTGCCTGATCCACTCAGTCCATGGGACGAATCCGGCCCACGGCGGCGCGCTGCTCAAGCTGCATACCGGCAGCGACAACTTCATTCGCCCGAGCATTGGCTCGTGGGTCAGCTATGGCCTGGGGACCGACAACGCGAACTTGCCGGCATTTGTGACGATCTGTCCCACACTGGCCCATGGCGGCATCAACAATTGGAGTTCGGCCTTCCTTCCTGCGGTCTATCAAGGGACGCCGCTGGGAAGCGCGAGCGTTCCCTCGGACCAGGCTCGCGTGAAGTACATTGCCAACGACCGCCTGCCGCGGGAGATCCAGCGGTTGCAACTCGATCGGCTCGCCGCCATCAATCGGCAGCATCTGGACCAGACCGGTCCCGAGCCGTCGCTCGAAGCCCGGATCAATTCGTTCGAGCTGGCGTTCCGGATGCAGACCGAACTGCCGCAGGTCGAAAATCTGGCCGAGGAAACGGCGGCCACACACCAGCTTTACGGGCTCGACGACCCCACGACGGCGAATTTTGGCCGGATGTGCCTGATGGCCCGCCGGTTTGCCGAGGCGGGAGTCCGCTTCATTCAGGTCACGCACAGCGACAGCAAGGTCCAGTGGGATCAGCATTCGGACCTCAAGAACGGCCATGAAAAAAACGCCCGGGAGGTCGACCGGCCGATCGCCGGGCTGCTCGCGGACCTCAAGGCCCGCGGCCTGCTCGAAGATACGCTCGTCTGGTGGGGAGGCGAGTTCGGCCGCACTCCGGTCGTCGAGGGGAAGAACGGCCGCGACCACAATCCCGAAGGATTTACGATGTGGCTGGCCGGCGGCGGCGTGCAGGGAGGCTTGCGCTACGGCAGCACCGACGACTATGGCTACTACGCGGCCGAGAACAAGGTCCACATTCACGACCTGCACGCCACGATCCTGCACCTCCTGGGGCTCGATCACGAGCGGCTGACCTACCGCTACGCCGGGCGCGACTTCCGGCTGACCGATGTCGAAGGACGCGTGGTGCAGGACATTTTTGCCTGACGGCGAGCCGGCCTAGGCTGCTCAAAAGCAAGTCCGCGTCAGAACAAGTCCGTCAGTGCGCTCCCCTCGGCAAGCAGGTTGTAGGGGCGTCCTTGCGGGTCGGCCGCTTCGAGGTCGTGAATTCCCATTGCGTGATAGACGGTCTTGGCGATATCGGCCGGCGTCACCGGTTTGTCGGCCGGATACTCGCCGCGGCGGTCGCTTGCGCCGTACGTCTGCCCACCGCGAATGCCTCCGCCGGCCAAGACGTCGGTCAGGCAGTGCGTCCAATGGTCGCGCCCCGCTCCGGCAATGCCGCCGGATCGCGGATCGCCGATCTTGGGCGTCCGTCCCATCTCACTGGTGACGAGCACCAGTGTTTCGTCGAGCAGCCCCCGCTGGGCGAGATCTTCGATCAGGGCGGAGAAGCCGCGGTCAAATTCCGGCAGCAGGTCGTCCTTCAAACAGACGAAATTGTTGCCGTGCGTGTCCCAGCCGCCGGCGCTGCTGCACTTTTTGGCGAGCTTCTTTTCATTTTCCTTCCAGAAGACGGTAATAAACGGCACTTCGGCCTCGACCAGGCGGCGAGCGAGCAAGAGACTCATCCCGTTCACCGTCTGGCCGTAGCGCTCGCGAATGGCGAGCGGCTCGCTGGCCACATCGAACGCGGCGGTCGTACCGGCCGAGAGCAAGAGCGACATGGCCCGCGCTTGTTGCCGCTGCCAGGTGCTGGGGGCGGCAAACTGTTCGTACTCGCGCTGCGCGGCGCCGATCGTTCCCAGCAGTTCGCGGCGGGCCAGCAGCCGATCGGGCGTAGCGTCCCCTTCGAGCACCAGCGCCGGCACGTGGAACTTCAGTGGCTCTTCGAGGCTGCCGTGCACGTACAGCGGGTCGTGCTCGATCCCCAGCCGGGCGGCGAATTGCCCCGGCCGCGTGTAAGGCGCCTTGCTCGGCATGTGCGGCAGCGTGATCGCGCCGGGGAGCTGCGGATGCGGCGGCCGCCGGGCGGCCACGACCGAGCCCATGAAGGGCCAGTCGTCGGCATACGGCGTCCGATCGTTCCCTTTCGAGAGGAACGTCGGATCGGGCACATGCCCGGTCAGATTGTAGTAATAGCCGGCGTGGTGATCGTTGGTATTGACGGTCGCGCCGACGGAGTTCACGAGCGCCAGGTGATGAGCCTGCTGGGCGAGGAGCGGCAGATGTTCGGACAGCCGGACCCCGGGGGCCGACGTGGCGATCGGCTGGAAAGGACCGCGATACTCGGCCGGGGCGTCGGGCTTCACGTCCCACATGTCGAGGTGCGAAGCGCCGCCGCACAGGAAGAAGAGAATCGTCGATTTGGCTCGCGGCTGTGAACCTTCCACGCGGGGCGTGGCCGCAGCCGCGGCACCCGGCCGGCCGAACGCCAATCCGGCAAATCCCAGCCCTGAGGCCACGACCATCGCGCGGCGGCTGACGCATGAACCGGCGAATCGCGTGGCGAGCGGTGCAGTTGAATTCATGGGAGAGCGCCGAGTGCGACCAGGAGAACCCATCAACGTTTGTTGGTCCGTAGCATAGAGCGGGGGAGTGCCCGGAGCAAGTTCTGCCGCGGCGTGTGTGTGCGATTTCGCACGCTGATAGGTTGCCTATTCCCAGCGCAGAAACCCGGCGCGGCCAATTGCAGACTTGCCATGGGGGGAGTAGCCTCCATTGCTATAATGGCGACGCTTTCAGGGGACTACGTTCTGGTAGTCGCCGCGCGTGATGCCCATTCGCCCCGAGATTGGCCAACTATGCGTTTGTTTGGGCAGGGAAAAGCCCCGACGGGCGATCTTCGTCGTGCGTCCACTGCCGGTTGGTCGCGGCTGTCTGCTGCGCTCAATCCACTACGCACGACGCGCCGCACGACGGGCGACCCTGTGGTCAATCTCTGCACCGCTTGCTTTCTGCAGGCGATTGGGACGCCTCTCTTCGGGAGAACAACATGAAGTCGATAGGTCGCGGCCTGCCTGGAAAGGCATTTGCCGGGCTGATAGTCCTGGGCTGGATCGGTTTGGCGATCGGCTGTTCGCCGCGGCCGGCGGCCGAGTCCGATGCGGCGCGTCCGGTGCGGACGATGGTTGTCGAACCGGGCGGGCAGCCTTTGCTACGGACGTTTCCTGGCAAGGTGGAAGCGTCGCAACGGGTCGAACTGGCGTTTCAGGTGCCGGGGCTGATTGTGAACTTGCCGGTGAAGGAGGGGGATCGCGTCGCCAAGGGGACCGTGATCGCCCAACTGCGGCCCGATGATTTCCAGGCCCGGCTGCAAGCGCTTCAGGGACAGTTGGATCAGGCTCGCGCGGCGCTGCGGGCGCTGCGAGCCGGCGAGCGAGTCGAAGAGCGAATGCGCCGCGAAGCGCAAGTGCGATCGGCCCGAGCCCGCATGCAAAACGCCCGGACCGAACACGAGCGGAACACCCGGCTGCTGGAGCGAAATGCCGTCTCGCGGTCGGAGTTCGACCTGTCGGAAACCAACTACCGGGTGGCGCAGGAAGATTACGAAGCGGCGCTGCAGCTGGTCGAGAAAGGGACCATGGGGCGCGATGAGGATATCGAAGCTCAGGAAGCGGCGGTTCGCGGCCTCGAGGGACGGGTGGCGGAGGCCAATATCCAGCTCAATGACACGACGCTGCGGGCTCCCTACGACGGCGTGATCGCCCGGCGGTTTGTCGAGCCGAACCAGAACGTGCAGGCCAAACAGCCGGTGGTGCAATTTCAAGATATCGAGGAGCTCGATATCCACGTCGATGTGCCGGAAAACGTGATGGCGGCAGACATCCAGACGGCCGACATCCTGGAGCTGACGGCTGAGTTCAGCGGGGCTCCGGGAGTCACGTTCCCGGTTCGAATTCGCGAAATTGCTCAGGCGGCCGATCCGACGACGCAGACATTCCAGGTCCGGGTGGCGATGCCCGCGCCGACCGAAGTGCGAATTCTGCCCGGCATGACCGCGACCGTGACCGCCCTGTATCGGCGGGCGAGCGTTTTGGGCCTGCGGCTGCTGGTACCGGTATCGGCGGTCTTTCGATCGGATGGCGGAGACCAGATCGTGTGGGTGGTCGGAGCCGATAACACGGTCTCACGGCGTCCCGTCACGCTGGGGACGGCGGTCGGCGGTCAGATCGAGATCGTCGAAGGACTCCAGCCGGGCGAGCGAATTGCGGTGGCCGGAGTCTCGTTCCTGCGGGATGGCATGGAGGTGCGCGATCTGGGGGATGCACTCGGTGGTGGTCCCACCGGCGATGCGAGCAGCAACCAGGGAGGCAGCCCGTGATGAATCCTGGAGTGCTGTCGGTTCGCAACGATCGAATTGTCTTCTTCGCCATGCTGCTCGCCGTTGTCGGCGGCCTCGTGGCCTATTTCAACATCGGCCGACTCGAAGATCCGGAATTCACGATCAAGCAGGCCCTGATCATTACGCCCTATCCCGGGGCGAGTGCCGAGGAAGTCGCCCAGGAGGTGACCAACCCGATCGAGATTGCCTGCCAGCAGCTCGGCCAGCTTGACTTTGTCGAATCGGAATCGACCCGCGGCCGCTCGATCGTGATCGTCAACATCCGCGACCGCTACGACAAACATCGCATTCCCCAGGTGTGGGACGAACTCCGCCGCAAAATTGCCGATGTGCAGCCGCGGCTGCCGCCGTCGGTCCGGGGCAATTCGGTCGTCCTCGATAATTTCGGCGACGTGTTCGGCATCTTCTTCGCCGTGACGGGAGAAGGCTACTCGCTCCCCGAGCTGCGGCGGTATGTCGAGTTTCTCCGCCGCGAGCTGCTCTCCGTGCCGGGGGTGAAGAGCGTCGAACTGTTTGCCGAACAGCAGGAAATGGTGTTCGTCGAAATCTCGCGGCCGCGGCTGGCGCAGCTCGGGATCAACGAAGAGACGATCTACGCCAAGCTGCAGGAGCGGAACATCGCGGCCGATGGCGGCCGTGTGCGGGTCGGTGATCAGCACATTGCGATCGATCCCGAGGGGGCGTTCGACTCGGTCGAGGAGATGCTGGGCCTGGTGATTGGTTCCGACCAGTCCGGCCGGCAGCTATTCCTCCGCGATGTGGCGACGCTCTCCCGAGGCGATATGGATCCACCGCGGCGACTATTGCGATTCGATGGCCAGCCGGCGATCGGCCTGGGGATTTCGACGATCCCCGGCGGCAACGTCGTGACGATGGGGGAAGAAGTCCGCCGCCGGCTGGCGGCGATCAAGCCCGATCAGCCGCTGGGGATTGAAATCGGCGAAATCAATTTTCAGCCCGAAGCGGTGTCGGCCGCGACGAACGAGTTCATGAAGAACCTGGCCAAGGCGGTCGGGATTGTCGTCGTCGTGCTGTTCTTTGCGATGGGTTGGCGGACCGGCGTGATCATCGGCACGGTCCTGTTCATCACGATCATGGGGACGTTCTTCGTGATGTACATGCGGGGGGACCTCCTCATGGAGCGGATCTCCCTGGGTGCGCTCATCATCGCCCTCTGCATGCTGACCGATAACGCGATCATCGTGATCGAGGGGATCAAGGTCGATATCGAAGCGGGAAAGAACAAGCTCGATGTCGTGCGCAGTGTGGTGGCGCAGTCGCAGTGGCCCCTCTTCGGGGCGACGGCGATCGGCGCGATTGCGTTCGCGGCGATCGGGCTCTCCGAAGATAGCACGGGCGAATACTGTAATTCGCTCTTCTGGGTCATCGCGATTGCGCTGTCGCTGAGCTGGGTGACGTCGATCACGGTCACGCCGCTCCTCAGCTACCTGTTCTTTCATCCGACCGAGAAACAGCCCAGCTCCGGCAAGGGAGCGGTGTCGGACGATGTGTACGACGCCTGGCCGTTTCGGATGTATCGCCAGTTCCTGGAGCTCGCGCTTGCGCACCGCTGGATCGTGGCGGGGCTCGCCCTGCCGCTACTGCTCCTCGCGCTCTACGGATTCACGTTCGTCAAACAGAGTTTCTTTCCGCCCGCGACGCGGCCGCAGTTCATGGTCGATGTGTACCTGCCCGCCGGCACGCACATTCGTCAGACCGAGGACTTTGCCGAAGAGATCCGCCAGTACATTCAGTCGCGGGACCATGTGACGCACGTCACGTCGTTCATCGGCAGCGGTGGGATGCGGTTCATGCTGGTCTATTCGCCCGAGCGGGAGAATCCGGCGTTTGTGCAGTTCCTCGTGGATGTCGATGATTGGCGGCAGATTTCGGGACTGATCGCCACGATCCAGTCGCACCTCGACGAGGCGCACCCCGACGCGAACGCCGTGGCCAAGCCGTTTCTGCTCGGGCCGGGCGAAGGGGGACGCGTGCAGGCCCGCTTTCGTGGTCCCGATGGAGCCGTTCTCCGTCGGCTGAGCGACCAGGCGCTCGCCATCTTGCGCGACGACGGCGGGGCGAAGTGCGTCCGGAGCGACTGGCGCGAGCAGGTGAAGACAATCCGCCCGGATCTGCTCGAATCGCAAGCTCGCCGCAACGGGATCACGCGGGTCGAAGTGGCCCGGGCCCTCGAAACGAGCTTCGAAGGGCGGCTCGTCGGATTCTTCCGCGAGCCGGGCTTTGCGGCCCAGGGAGTGTTCCCGCAGGAAACACGGCTCTTGCCGATTGTCGCCCGGCCGCCGCTCGGCGAGCGGGATGACGTAGGGATCATGAATAGCCTCCAGATCTGGAGCCCGGTCGCCGGCCGGATGATCCCGTTCAACCAGGTCTCGTCCGGGTCGACGCTCGTCTGGGAGGACCCAGTCGTGATGCGGCGCGATCGCTTTCCGACGCTCACCGTGCATGCCGATCCGCGAACCGGCTTGCCGAGTCAGCTCTTGGCCCGCGTGCGGCCGGCCATCGAAGCGATCGAACTCCCCGCAGGGTATTCGCTCGAGTGGGGCGGCGAACACGAGGATTCGTCGCAGGCGAGAGCCGCGCTGGCCCGGCCGCTGCCGTATGTGTTGGCGCTGATGGTCTTTATCGTCGTGTGCCTCTTTAATTCGCTTCGCTCGACGCTTCTCATCTGGCTGGTCATGCCGCTGGCCATCATCGGGGCAACGTTCGGTCTGCTGGTGATGCGCGAGCCGTTCGGCTTCATGGCCCTGCTCGGCATGCTGAGCATGGGAGGCGAACTGATCAAGATGCAGATCGTCGTGCTCAGCAAGATCGTCGATCAGGTGAAAGCGGGCGTGGCTCCCTATCAGGCGATCCTGAATGGCGGCACCGCGAAGATGCGCCCGGTGTGCATGGTTGTGCTGACGACGGTGCTCGGCTCGATTCCGCTCTTGCTGGATCCGTTCTTCTCGGGGCTCGCCGTGGTGATCATTTTTGGGCTGACATTTGCCACGTTCCTGTGCCTGATCGTGACGCCGGTGCTGTACGCCATTTTCTATGGCGTCGAAAAGGATACGCCTCCGCTCCGCGTCCCGGAGTCTCCTTTGCCGCCTGATTCCGCCACCCGCGCCGACGCGCCCGTTTAGCCATGGTCCCCTAGCTCGGGAGAACTCGCCATGTCGACCCCTTCCGCGGCTGCTGGACCTCCGGCCGCGCCTTTCGTCTCGACGGGCCGGCTGCCGCCGGACGACATGGTCCAGCTGCTGGTGGCCGCGGCGTATGACCGCTTTCGCGAACACGACGCGGGGCAGAATTCGCAGGTCTACCCGGCGCTAGCCCGGGCCGACAGCCGGCTGTTTGGGGTGTCAATCGTGGGAACGACCGGCAAGGTATTTTCGGCCGGCGATGTGGAGCACGAATTTGCGATCATGAGCGTCTCGAAGCCGTTCGTGTTCGCTCTGGTCTGTCAGCTTTTGGGGCCGGCCGAGCTGCGCGATAAGATTGGCGCGAACGCCACGGGGCGGCCGTTCAATTCGCTGGCGGCGATCGAGCAGGGTCCGGAGGGGCGCACGAATCCGATGGTCAACGCGGGGGCGATCGCCACAACCAGCCTGGTTCCCGGCGAGTCGACGGTCGAGCGCTGGCGATTTATTTACGAGGGGCTCTCGCGGTTCGCTGGCCGGCCGCTCGCCATGAACGAAGAGGTCCTCGCATCCGCTCGTGAGACGAACTTTCGCAACCAAAGCATCGCCCGCCTCTTGCAGAGCCTGGGGCGGATTTATCTCGATCCGGCCGAGGCGGTCGATCTCTACACGCGGCAGTGCTCGCTGAATGTCAGCGCGCAGGACCTCGCCGTGATGGGAGCGACGCTGGCCGATGGAGGCGTCAATCCGCTCACCAAGCAGCGGGTCGTCGACGCCTCGGTCTGCCACTATGCCCTGGCGGTGATGGCGACGGCCGGCATGTATGAAACCTCGGGCGACTGGCTCTATGAAATCGGCCTGCCGGGGAAGAGCGGGATCGGCGGCGGGATTGTCACCGTCTCGCCGGGCAAAGGGGGCCTCGGGACCTTTTCGCCGCAACTCGACCCCACCGGCAACAGCATTCGGGGCCAACTGGCGGCCCGGTTCCTGTCGCAGTATCTGGGAATGGATTTGTTCGTTTCACAGCCCGAGTCGTGAGGCTCCGCCACTTTCGCCCGTCGATGGGCCTGCCGACTTACTCCCATGAAACGCATTCGCATCATTCACGAAACGGCATACATCTATCGAGAGCCGGTCCGTTTCGCTCCGCACCGGGTATTGATGCGGCCCCGCGAGGGGCACGATCTGCGGATCGCCGGCTCGCGGGTGGAGATCGAGCCGACCGCCGAAGTCCGTTGGATGCGCGATGTCGAAGGAAACTCGGTCGCCATCCTGACATTTTCCGAACCGGCGACCAAACTGCGCCTCTTGGCCGAGATCGATGTCGACCTGTTCGACGACGAGCGGGTCGAGTGCCTGATCGACCCGAGCGCCCGGCTGTTTCCGTTTCAGTACGCGCCGGACGAGCAGGTGGAGCTCGTTCCCTACCGCCTGCCGAGTTATCCCTATGACGGCACCGCCCTGTTCCACTGGCTGCAGGCCCTGTACCAGCCGGGACAGGTGGTCGACACGTTCGACCTGCTCGAGCGGCTCAATACGCACATCTACAAGTCATTGCGTTATATTCCGCGGGACGATCCGGGTGTGCAGTTCCCGAGCGACACGCTCACCAAGGGAACCGGCTCGTGCCGCGACTACGCGGTGCTGATGATGGAAGCGGCCCGCTACTGGGGTTTTGCGGCCCGGTTCGTGACGGGCTACATCCAGATGTCCGAGGGGCAGCACGGCGCGACGCATGCCTGGACTGAGGTGTACTTGCCCGGGGCCGGCTGGCGGGGCTTCGATCCCACGAACAACAAGCGGGCCGGCAGCGAACATATCTCGGTCGCCGTGGCCCGCGAGCAGGAGAAGGCCTCGCCCCTTAGCGGCAGTTGGTTCGGCCCGGCCAACGCCTTTGAGCGGCTGGAAGTTTCCGTGCAGGTGATCGCCCAGTCGCCTGAGACGTGAGCGACAAAAACCATACGACGGTTTTCCCGGAGCAATGGCCTCAAGCGCCACCTAGCAAGGACTCGCCTGATGACGAAACCGGTCGCGGAAGTGAAGACGACTTTTCAGCAAGCGCTCGACCTCGTCGAGCGCCTGGGAAACAACGTTCCGCATCCGGCGGTGCTGTTCTTTGGACTCATTGTCCTGGTCGTCTTGCTGTCGCTCGGGCTCAGCGCGGTGGGCGTCGCGGTGACGCAGGAGGTGCTCGTTCCCGCTGCGAGCCCCGAGCCCCGCGAGTCTGATTTTGACTCCCGCGACTACACGGCGCAGGTCGGCAGTTCCTATGACGATGCTCCGGTTGAGCAGGAGTATGACGTGGAAACGCGGACGATCGCCGTCCGCAGTCTGTTGTCGCGCGACGGGATTCGGTTCATCTTTACCTCCGTGGTCCCCAACTTCATCAACTTCGGCCCGGTCGGGATCATCATGGTGGCGATGATCGGCGTGGGGCTGGCCGAGCAGTCGGGGCTCATTCAGGCCCTGATTCGCCAGATCGTCGCCATCGCGCCCCGCTGGGCCATGACTTCGATCATCGTGACGCTGGGCGTTCTGTCGAGCATCGCCTCCGACGCCGGGTATCTCGTGCTCATTCCCCTCGGCGCGGCGGCATTTCACAGCCTGGGGAGGCATCCGCATGTCGGCCTGGCGGCGGCCTTTGCCGGAGTGGCCGCGGCGTTTGGAGTGAACTTTCTGGTCAAGCCGATCGACGGCATTCTGGCCGAGATGACGATGGACGCGGCCCATCTGGTCGATCCGGCTTACACGATGGACCTGACGTCGAATTTCTACTTCGGCATCGGGTCGAGCATCGTGTTGATTGCGGTCTGCACGCTCGTGACCGATTGGATCGTCGAGCCGCGGATGGGCAAGTACGACGGCGAATTGCCGCCGGAACCGACTGCCGGACCTGATGCGGCCAGCAAGTCGGCGGCCGAAGGCCGCGGCCTCGTCTATGCGGCAGTCGCCCTGGCCCTGGTCGTCGGACTGCTCGCCGCGCTGTCGCTCCCAGCCGGTGCCCCGCTCCGCAACCCCGACACGGGAGACCTGATCGGCAATTCGCCGTTCATGAACAGCCTGGTCTTTCTCATCATGCTCGTCTTCCTGGCGACGGGCTGGGCCTACGGCGCGGGAGCGGGCACGATTCGCCGCGTCGACGACGCGATTCATGCGATCGTCAAAACATTCTCCGATCTGGGCGGACTCTTGTTCCTGTTCTTCGTGATCAGTCAGTTCGTGGCGTATTTCAATTACAGCAACATCGGCACCGTCCTGGCCGTGCAACTGGCGAATTGGCTGCAGGAGGCGAACCTCGGCGTCGGCTGGCTACTGCTGGCGTTTATCCTGATCGGCTTTCTGCTCTGTTTCCCGCTGCCGAACATTTTGCCCAAGTGGGCGATCATGGCGCCGATTTTTGTGCCGCTGTTTATGAAGCTGGGGGTCGATCCCGAGATCGTGCTGGCGGCCTACCGCGTGAGCGATTCGCCCCCGAACGTGATCAATCCGCTCTTGCCGCACTTCGCCCTGGTCGTCGGCTTTGCGCAGCGTTACCAGCAAAGTGCCGGCGTGGGGACGATCGTGGCGCTGATGCTCCCCTATACCGCCGCCACCGCTATCGCCTGGACGCTGGTGTTTTTCGTGTGGTGGCTGTTGGGCCTGCCGTTCGGAACGTAGGCCGGTACTCCTGAGGTCTCCTGAGCCGTCCGGACGGGTCGGGAGTCCCGTCCTACTCATCCATGACACACGCCGACGCCAAACCACCGCCGAACACGGGCGACTTGCTCGAGTTCCTGTTTCGCCTGGGACAGGCGCTCCTGGCGTGCGGCGAGCAGACCGCCACGGTCGAGCTGGCGCTCCGCCGGGCGGCTGTCGCGTATGGCAGCCGCCGTTCGCGGGTGGTCGCCTTTCCGACCATCATTCTCATCAGTCTCCACGACGGTCAGGAAGAACGGACCACGTTCGCCGAGGGGCCCGTGCAGTCGCTGCGGCTCGATCAGATTGGCGACGTGTATGAACTGCGCGATCGGGCCCAGCGGGGTGAGGTACCGCCCCGCGAAGGAATCGAGCGGCTCTCGGCCATTTTGCGACAGCCGGCTCGGTTTGGCACGGTCGGCGTGATCGTGGGCCACATCGTTCTGACCGCCGGCGTGGCGCTGGTGCTGATGCCGGGCTGGGAGATTCTGGTCGCTACGGTCCTGCTGGGCGTTGTGGTTGGGATTCTCAAAGTGTTCAATCGCGACCGGCCGGTGCTGGCCGTGCCGCTGCCGGTAATTGCCGCAGGAGTGGTGTCGGCGCTCGTGTTCCTGGCGATCAAGCGGGGCGTGCCGATCGACCCGCTGCACGCCCTTGTGCCGCCGCTCGTGTCGTTCCTGCCGGGGGCGATGCTGACGATGGGAATGGTCGAACTGGCGTATGGCGACATGGTGAGCGGGACCAGCCGATTGGCGACAGGCTTTGTGCAACTCGTGCTGTTGGCGTTCGGTCTGGCGGCAGGAGCGGCGCTGGTCGGTTACGCGCCGGAGGATCTGGTCGATGCCTCGACGCGGATCATCGGCAGTCCCTGGGCCGTGATCGCACCGTGGGTGGGAGTTGTCGTGTTTGGCATCGGAGCGTTTTTTCACTTTTCAGCGCCGCGGCACTCGCTCCCCTGGATGCTGCTGGTGCTGCTCGTGGCGTTCGCGGTCCAGCAGGTCGCGACCGAAGTGTTCGGCAAGGCGGGGAGCGGGTTCTTTGGGATGCTCGTGGTGACGCCGCTGGGCTACCTGATTCAGCTCCGCTTTGGCGGTCCGCCGGCGACGGTCACGTTCCTGCCGAGTTTCTGGCTCCTGGTGCCAGGAGCCTTGAGCCTGTCGAGCGTCACGCGGATGCTCAGCGATCGCGAAGCCGGGTTCGAAGGCCTGGTGACGGCGGTCCTCGTCTTTACGTCAATCGCCCTGGGGACGCTCATGGGAGCGGCGCTCTACAAGCAATTGACGGAGCGGTTCGGAGCCTGGCAACTGCAGCTCGGCCGCGTCGGCCGCTACTTCCGCCAAAGCAAGCGGGGCAAAGGATCAGGGGACGGGGAAAAACAATGACCAATGACCAGTGACAATCGCCGCACTATGCGAACCGTGCATCAAGCCCGGTTCCAGCAATCTGGCTGAGAATTGTTCGGATCGCCAGCGCACATTCGCGGCTGGACAGGCTCGGCAGATCGCTCCGCTCGCTGAAGACTTGCGACGGGGCGAGCGGCAGATGGACGAACGTGGAGCGCGTCGCCAGATTCCGCTTGTGGGCATAGTGCAGCGACAAGTACAGGATTGCGTTGCAGAGGAACGTCCCCGCGTGGTACGAGACCTGGCAGGGGACGCCCACATCGCGGATCATCGTGGCCCAGTCGCTCAAAGGGAGCGGACTGCGGTAGGCGGCCGGCCCCTCGGCGAGGAGCGGCTGAAACTGGTCGGGCAACTGCGACGAATGCCCGCCGACGTTCACCCCAATCGCTTCCAGATGCACGCGGCCGATCCCCGGTGCCTGTCCCAGATGGAGAGCCACGTCGTGATTGGCCGCCATGTCGTCGCTCAGCCGCTCGCGCACCTGTTCGAAATCGACGGGGTACCGCCGGGTGACCACTTTGAGGTCCGAGGGGAGCTCGCGGGTCAACTCGACGAGCGCGAGCCAACTGGAATTCTCGCGCCAGCGGTCGTACGGCTCGAAGGCGGTGATGAGGACGCTGCGCACGGAGGGGATGGAGAACAGAGGTCGGAGGTCGGTGCTGCCTGCCGCGTGCTGCGGCCAGTCAGGTCCTGACACTATAATCAAGCGGCACCTCCTGCTGCATCCATGCCATTGGATCGGCCCCGCTACATCCACCCGCCACCCACGCCCGCCGGAGTCCTGCCGATGACTGCCCTGGTCCGCTTTCGCATGGTTGCCATCGCCTTGCTCGTGGCTTCGACGCTGACCGCAAATTGCTGGGCCGGCAAGTACAACAACGCTCTGTCGATCGGCGACGCCGCCCCGGAGTGGAAGGATCTGCCCGGAACCGACGGCGAGCGGCATTCGCTGGCCGAGTTGGCGAAGTACGACGTCGTGGTGATCGCGTTTACCTGCAATACGTGCGAGTATTCGATCGACTACGAAGAGCGGCTGCAGGCCCTGCACAAGCAACTCTCGGCCGGCGGGCGGGCGGTGCTGGTGGCGATCAACCCGAACCAGATTAAAGAAGACCTGCTCCCGGCGATGAAGGAGCGGGCCGAAACGCGGGGCCTCGACTACCTGTATCTACACGACGACACGCAGCAGGTCGCCAAAAGCTACGGGGCGACCTGGACGCCGGAATTTGTCGTGCTCAACAAGGACCGCAAGGTGGTCTACCTGGGGGCGATGGACGACAACCCGGAGCTGAAGAAGGAACAGACGACCAAGTACGTGGAAGCCGCGGTTGCTGCGGCGCTCGCCGGCAAGGTGCCGGAAGTGGCCGAGACGCCGGGCGTCGGTTGCCTCGTGCGGTATGTGCGCGAGCGGCGGAAGAAGAAGTGACGGCGGCCCGCCACCCGCGCCGAACCAGCGGCCCGCCCTTCCCAGCCGCGGACGGGGAAGCTAGGCTCGGCGAGGTGAATACCGAACCGACCAGCAGTGACGACTTGCCCGACCCGGCCCACGATCGGGAAGATTCATCCACCGTGGATGATTCTTCTGCGTTTCCCGGCGACACGCTGGCCGCGGCCCTCGCGCGGCACAAGATCGAACTCCCCGCCGAGCAGGTCGAGCGGCTCGACCGCTACTGCCGGCTGCTGTGGGACTGGAACACCAAGCTCAATCTGACCCGGCACACCGACTACGAGAAATTCGTCAGCCGGGACTTGCGGGATTCGCTCGAACTGGCCCGGCTCCTCTTGCCCGGCGAGGAAGTGCTCGACGTGGGAACGGGGGGCGGCGTGCCGGGGCTCGTGCTGGCGATACTGCGACCCGACCTGACCGTGGCGATGTGCGACTCGGTGACCAAGAAGGTCCGGGCCGTGATGGATATCGCGGAACAACTCGGCCTCGATACGCCCGTCTATCCGGTCCGGGGCGAGGAACTGCTCGAAGACCAGCGCTTCGACGCCCTGGTGATTCGGGCGGTCGGCCCGCTCCCCAAACTACTCACCTGGTTCAAGCCGCACTGGAACGCGCTCCGCCGGCTGCTGGTGATCAAGGGCCCGAAGTGGCCCGAGGAAATGGCCGAAGCGAAACGCCGCGGCCTGTTGCGCGACCTCGAGTACCGCGAGGCCGCCAGCTATCCGCTGGCGGGTACGGAGTCGAACAGCGTGATTCTAAAAATCTGGCGCCGCGGAACGCCGGAGCGGTAAGCGAGGAGATTGCTGCTGGGGCGCAACTACTCGGGCTGCCGCCCCTCGATGAGCGTATGCACGCGGTCGATCGCGGGCTGAGGAATCGTCTCGATTCGTCCGCTGGGCCAGCGGATGACCACTTTCTCGACGGTGTCGATCTTTCCCAAACCGACGCGGACGAGATCTTCGTTCGCCGCGAAGAAGCCGTGGCCCCCCTGCACTTCGGCGATGTGCGGCGGCTCTCCCGAAACGTGGACTTCGAGTCGCGCGCCGACCGCGTCGCGATGCGATACTCTGCCGCCATCCGACCCTGTGCCGCTAGCTAACCCCGTGCCGCTAGCTAACCCCGTGCCGCGGAGTCGAAACGCGATCCAGTGTCCCTGGCCCGCCGTTTCGTTGCTCAAAAGCGCCAGTGGCGCATCCTGATGGACGATCACCGCGTCGTCGTCGCCATCACGATCCCAATCGAGCCGCGCCATCCCGCGCCCCAGGTACTCGCCCTGAAAATAGGGCCCCGCGCCCGCTCCCGCGTCGGCGAATTGCCCTTTTCCTTGGTTGCGAAAGAGTTGCGGAGGCATTTTCCAGGGCTCGCCGCGAAAGCGAAAATCGTCGATGTGCCCGTTGGCGACGAGCAGATCGGGATTGCCGTCGGAATCGAAATCGATCGGCTGAACGCCAAACCCGACGAGCGGCTTGGTAAGGTTGGCCAGTCCGCTGCGGCGGGTGTTATCTTCGAACAGCAGCCCGCCCAAATTGCGGTAGTGGGTGTACATCTCGTCGATGAAGTTCGTCACATACAGATCGATGCGGCCATCGCGATCGAAATCGGCCCCGGCAATGCCCATGCTCCCTTCGGTGTGTCCTTCGCCATCGACGGCCACGCCGGCGAGTTGCCCCGCTTCCTGAAAGCGAATCGTGCCCGGCTGGCTGCGATTGTGAAACAGGAAGTTGGGAGTCCCGTCGTTGGCCACGTAGATCTCGGGCTTTCCGTCGTCATCCAAATCCGACACGAGGATTCCCAGGCACTTGCCGTCGGGAGCGACGATTCCCGACGTATCCGTGACATCCCCAAACGTGCCATCGCCGCGCCCCTGAAACAGGCGATCCTGCTCGGCGGCGTAGTTTCCCGGATCGCAGGCCGCGACCTTTCCGTTTGCGCCGCGGCAGATACGAAAGGCATCGTGGACGTAACAGCCGAGGTACAGATCAAGGTGGCCGTCGCCATCGAAATCGGCGAAGGCGGCGCTCGAATTCCAGTGCTCACCGGTGAGTCCTGCGGCCTCGGTCACATCGGTGAATGTGCCGTCGCCATTGTTGCGGTAGAGGATGCTCTGACCGTAATTGGCCACGAGCAGATCGGGGTCGCCGTCGCCGTCGTAGTCGCCGACGGCGCAGCCCTGGCCGTAGCGATTGTCGCCGAGACCGGCTGCGGCGGTCACATCCTCGAACCGCTGCCCCTGCACGTTGCGATACAGCCGATCGCGATAGTTCGTGCGCCCCGGATCGAAAGGCAACTCGCACCCTTGCACCAGGTACAGATCGGGCCAGCCGTCGCTGTCGTAGTCGAGGACGGCGACACCCCCGCCCATGCTTTCGAGCAAGTACTTGTTGCCCGTGTCGCCATTGAAGTACTGCCAGTCGAGCCCGGCCTCCTCATGCACGTCGCGCAGCGCGATCGGGGTTGTCGCGCCGCGGTGGCTCTCGTGGTCGGGACCCGCCTCTGTCGAGGCAACGGCGGTGAGCTTGGCGTGGATCTGATTCCGGGTACGATCGCCGAGCTTTGCCGCTCCGTCTCGGTCGCTATCGAATGCGGCAGGCTGCGA
>JALORD010000369.1 GCA_025459145.1 Pirellulaceae bacterium
ACCACCACCCCGCCCCAGTCCCACCTCGCCAGCCACCTTCAACAAATCACTGCTCCCATCCCGCATCGACCAACAGCCCCAGTCCACCTATTCGAATAGATCATCCCGAATAGTGGCTCTTGTGATGCTTGAGCCGGCAATCCTCACCCCCACACAGCGGCGAGTTGCAAAGCTTGCCAGAGCCGTGGGGACAAATCGTAACCGCCTGCTGGCCGCAAACGGCGCATTTGCACTCCGCATGTTCGAAGCAGACCGCATCCCGGTAGACGACCTTGCGGCAGGGAATGCTTCGCGGATCGTTGAAACTGCAGACGGTCATGGTTCGCAAATTTTGGCCGACTGCCGTGCACCCTGCCACTATCCAAGGCTGGAAATTTAGCCGGGCCAACCATTGCTTGGCGGATCGAGCCTCAGCGATTCACACAGGCGAGGGATTCCGACCGCGTAGCGGCATTCCTTGGCGATTCACGAGGGCGGTTCGTGAAAATGGCGAAGCAGCGACACGAGGAACCGCTCGTGGCCGGAAGGAGTTCAACGCGCGATCGCGTCCCACGCCGCAGCGGTTACAGAAATCCCTCGCTGATGATTTCCGAAATGGGCTTTGTCCATTTCTGAAAATATCACAAAGCTATAGCGCGAAAACTGACCGTAGTAGCTTTTCTGAAACGTCTGCTCAGACGTTTCTGAAAGCGCTTAGCAGCACGAAACGTCGTCGCTGACGCTTGGCAGTCGCGTCAGCGACGCATGCGGTGCGAGGAAGTTCCGACCAGCCCGCGGGTTGATCCGAATGAGCTTCCGATAGACCCCCACTGCGCCAACCCGCGCGGTTTGCATTTTGGTTTGCAGCCGGTAAACTTCTGGCTCAGTCGAAATTTCCCGAGGTTTTCAAAGAGGCCAAATGAATCGACAGGGCTTGACGGTTTGCAAAATGGTTTGCAGAATAATCGTCATAAGTCCTTATCCTGGAAGGTTTTGGAATTCGGGCGGTTAGCTCAGTTGGTTAGAGCGCCACGTTGACATCGTGGAGGTCACAAGTTCGAGTCTTGTACCGCCCACTCGCTCGTAAGTCCTGCTGAAATCTAGGCTTACGAGGGTATCTGAACGCCCGCTCCCCGGCACTCTTGGTGGGAGACCGGGAGCGAAGGTGGAGAGGCGCTTCGAGTGTTTTCTTGCTACTCGCGGCCGCGGTGGAGATTCCCGGCCTACTCTGCGAACTCCCCCCGATCGTAGCGCTCCCAGAACTCAGCCGGGGGCCAAGCGCGATTGCCATCGATGCCGATGGTCTGCAGGGTCTTGATTTCGCGGAGAACGTCCAGGCCCTGGGTGATGTTCTTCGGTTTCAGGCGGATTTCGACGAGCGGCATCCCTTCGAGGGGCCGCAGATCGCTGACGCCTGTGCTGTGGATGATGAGCCTTTGTAACGGCAGGTCTTTCAGGGGCGAGAGGTCGGTGATTTGTTCGTCGAACATCAAGAGGTCGGTCAGCTTCAGTCCCGCGAGCGGCGACAAGTCCGAGACCTTGTTGCCTTGCAGGTGGAGCGTCCGCAGCGTGGTCAGGCCGGCGAGCGGCGAGAGATCTGCGACCGGCACGTCTTGAAGGTTGAGCCCCTCCAGCGGCATGCCGCGGAGCGGTTCCAGGCTGGTGACGCCGATGGTGTGGTACAGGTCCAGTCCCGTGAGCGGCATCCCGGCCAGCGGCGAAAGGTCCGTCACCGGCAAGAGCTGCGCCCCCAGCACTTTGATCTTCATCCCCGCCAGCGGTGACAGGTCAGAGACCTTGGTTTCGGCCAGTCCGAGTTCCTCGAGCGGCATCCCCTTGAGCGGCGCCAGATCGGACACCGGATTGTGGTTGAAGTGCAGGTGGGTGAGCGGCAGGCCGGCCAACGGGGACAGATCGGCAATCTGCGTTGAGGAACAATCAAGCCGGCTGATCGCCATTCCCGACAGCGGCGAGAGGTCGGACAGCTTTCCCTTGTTCGGATACGTGCCGCGCAGATCGAGATAAACGAGCTTCGTGAGCGCCCACACGGGCGAAATGTCGAGAACCTCGTCGGTGTTAAGGGACAACTGCGTTATCGCGCCATTTTCAATGGTCGGCGTGAACTTGCCGTCAAAACCTGGATTGAGCCGCATTAACTCCCTGCGCACTTCCTCGACCTGCTGCTCGGCCGGGAGCGAGGCGATTTGCGTGGTGCGGGCTTCCGTCAAAGACTTGCCGTCCAACGGCGGTGTTTTCGATGTCGTTGAAAGAGCGCTCGACGGAACGCGGGCTAAGCGCAGCCCGAGAATTCGTTCCCGGTGGGAAGGATGCCAAGTGGGGCGGCTTGCTGCCCAGTATTCTCCATAGGGGTCATGCCAAGCACCTCCCTTACCGGCGCGAAACGACGTTGAATCGGCAACCTTATCCGCGTTCTCGCACCACTCCCAGACATTGCCATGCATATCGCACAGGCCTAATACGTTGGCTTCATAGGCACCCACGTTGCACGTTCGATTCAATCCATTTTCACCGCCGAAATTGGCCTGTTCTGGCAAGAGCGTGTTGGTAGGCTTAGCAAAATAGTAGCCGAAAGCGCTGTCCAAACTTTCCGACATCGGCCCACCCCGGCAGGCGTACTCCCACTGCGTCTCCGACGGCAACCGATAGACCCAGCCTGTCTCCTGTTCCTGCGCGTTCAGCTTGGCCACAAAGAGCTGGCATTGATCCCACGACACGTTCTCCACGGGTAACCGCCGGAGGTCGGCATCGGAGATATCCTTAACCGCGCTTGCGCCATCGCCGTTTCGAGAAAACCAGCTGGGGTTGGTCCCCATCACCCGCTCCCACTCTCCTTGCGTGACTTCGTACTTGCCCAGGTAGAAGTCGGTCGGGATCTCGACTTCCTGATCGCCCAGCTTGTCCTTGCCTCCGCCCAGCCACGATTTGCCCTTCGGCACGATCACGAACTCCATGCCAATGCTGTTCGTGAATGTGGGCGACGGAGGGGCAGCCGTCGGCAGTGAGGTCGCCGGCTTTGGGTCGATGATGGCGACGCGGAAGCCCCCCCGGTACCACGGCAAACTGTCGCCCTTCCACATCCCTCTCGACGAGCTGCGGCACGCGTCTATGTTGAGCTGCGCCCCCCCGCCCCTCCTCGTCGGCACTTGGGGAGGGACGGCCTCGCAAATCTCTTCGACGTTGCCGAGCATGTCGCGCAGCCCAAACGCGTTGGCATCCTTCCGTCCTCCCGGCTGGAGTTGGCCTCCCGAGTTCTCCGCCACCCAGGCGGCTCGCAGCGCGTCCGCTTTGTCGTCCCCCGAGAACCACGGGGTCGTCGTCCCCGCGCGGCAGGCGAATTCCCACTGATCGTCGCGCGGCAAGGCGTAGGTGCGACCGTCCTTCTTGCCGAGCCACGTGCAGAATTGCCGGGCGTCCTCGATGCTGACGAAGACGACGGGATGGTCCTCTGTCGGGGAGTCGGTCGGGCTTGACCAAACGTTTTCGGGGCTTACGTTGCTCGCGCGCTGAATCAATCTCGTGCCGCCCTTGCCGTTCGTTTCCGCGGTCGTCCGGTATCCCGTTTCCCGAACGAACTGCCGGAACTGGCCGAGCGTGACTTCGAGTTGCCCCAGATAGAACGGGGCCGGCACGGTCGTCCGGCGTTGCGGGCCTTCGGCGTTCACCCGATTCACAAACCAATCCGGGGGTTCACCGACAAGTGCGCGTTTGATCTCCCCCTCGGTGGCTCCCATCATGAACTCACCGGGCGGGATCAGGCTGAATTTCATGCCGACGGTGTTCGTGTGCTCGACCGGCACGCCGAGGTGCTTCGCCCAGGCTTCCTGATGCGCCCGAGCCTGAGCGGCGTCAAACGGGGCAATGGCCAGCGGCGGTGCGACCGACGGCGACGGGCTCGGCGGCAGTTCCTTGATCTCGATCTTGCGGTATTGCACGACCGTGTTGGAGTGAAAACACTGCAAGGCGATGTGTCCGCGCGAATACATGCTGTCGGGATCGACGCAGTTGGCCACTTCCTGGCCATTCAACTTGGTGATGATCCGGTTTCCATCGGCGATGACTTCATACGTTGCCCATTCGTCCGGGAGCACCAACAAGCTAGGCTCCGCGCGAAACAATTTGGAGGGTGGAAGCGGCGGATTGGCGCGCTGCACACTTCCGGTGTGGGTCGGTGAGCCTGGGAAGCGGTTGAACTCCGCTTCGTAGCCACCGGCAGGCTGGACCTGCCACGCCTCTTTGCCGCGCGTTAAAGCAAAGGGGGCACGAAAGCGGATGCCGCTGTCTCCCCCCTGGTTGAGCTTCACCTCGGCGCGCAGATGGAAATTCGCAAAGTCGGCCCGTTCGGAGAAAAGGTGGCTTTGTAACTTGTGCCCGACAAGGATGCCATTCGTAACTTCCCAGCTTCCCGGCTGCTCAGGATGGATCTTCCATCCAGTCAGGTCTTGGCCATTGAAGAGTTGCACCCAGCCGTCGGCTTCTGGCGACGTTTGGACGGCCGCGACGGGTATTGTGCCGATGGACGGCTCGTCGACCACCGGCGTAACCGCGTGGCCGCGGAAGAACGTCGTGATCCCGGTGATTTCGGAAATCGCCAGCGCGACTAAGGGGAGCAGGATCAGTACGGCGGACCCGGCGGCAACCCGGCCGCGTGTGGTTGACGGCGAGCCCTGCATTGGCACGGGCGAGACGGGCTGCTGCTTCGGAATCCGGCTGTAGTCCTGCAGTCGCGTGTTCAGTTTGAGTTGCTCTTCGCAATCGGCCAAAACCTCGGCCACTTCGCGGGCTGATTGGTACCGGTTCTCGGGGTCTTTGGCGTGCAGCTTGGCGATGATGTCGCACAGCCACGCCGGCGTTTCCGGAATGACCTCGCGCATGTCTCGCGGCGTGTCGTCGACAACTCGCTTGAGCACGGCAATGGTCGAATTCGCTCGAAACGGCGGCCGGCCGGTGACCATCTGATAGAGCACGCTGCCGAGGCTAAACAGGTCGGCTCGCTGATCGAGTGTGTGCCCGAGCGCCTGTTCGGGGGCCATGTACAGCGGCGTGCCGGCGATCATGCCGCTCTGCGTCATGCTGGCGTCGTCGGCCGCGCGGGCTAGGCCGAAGTCGGTAATTTTGACTTTGTGCTGATCCCCTTCCAGCAGGACATTGCCCGGCTTGATGTCGCGATGGATCAGGTCCTTGGCATGGGCCGCCGCGAGCCCCTCAGCGATCTGCCGGCCAATTTGCAGCACCTCCTGCACTTCCAGCGGGCCGATGCGGTCCAGCCGGTCCTGCAGGGTCTCACCCGGAATGTACTCCATCACCAGAAACGGCAGCGGCCTTTCCTTGACGTCGTACACCTGCACGACGTTCTCGTGCCGCACCTGCGCACTGGAGCGAGCTTCGCGGAGGAACCGCTTGCGGGCCGGCGACGTGGCGGCAAGCTGCGGAGCCATCACCTTGATCGCCACGACACGCTGCAGCACTTCGTCAAAGGCTCGCAGCACAATGCCGAACGCTCCTCGGCC
>JALORD010000370.1 GCA_025459145.1 Pirellulaceae bacterium
AACGGGTGGGGCACAGCGAGGCGATCGCCCACAAGCACTATCACCAAGTGACCGACGAGGACTTCAGACTGGCCATCGAGGGTGACGCACCTGGTAACTCCGTCCACGTCACCCAGAGTACGACCGCAAACGACAAAAGGGACGACTTTCCCGAGAATTGTCGGGCGGAGTCGTCCCCTGTCGTGTGTGGGATTAGTTTAGTAGTGACCCCAAGGGGACTCGAACCCCTGTTACCGCCGTGAAAGGGCGATGTCCTAACCACTAGACGATGGGGCCAAACATGCTGCGTGGCGAGCGCAAAATCGCGGCCAGCAACAACATGCGGTATAGTAGTTGAGACCCGCCAGAGTCAAGTGGGGTTCGCGCGCGAGGCTGAGTTGGCGGCGAAGTTAAACCGTGCTGCCAAAGAGTTCGGGCCAGCACCGAGCGAGTGAATCGCTAAAATCGGGGCGAGATCGCCGCCAGACCTCTGCGCGTCGCGGATTGCCAAGACGCGCAGGAGTGACGGTTCCTTAGGAGGGTGCCGTTTCGGCCGAACCGGGATCGCTCTCAGCACTTTGCATCCCGGCACCCTGCATCCCCGCATTGCGTTTGATCGCATCGTAGACTTCGCGGCGATGAACGGGCACCTCCTTGGGCGCCTCGACCCCCAGCCGCACCTTGTCGCCGCGGATCTCGACCACGACGATGGTGATGTCGTTGTTGATGACGATGCTTTCGTTCTTCTTCCGGGACAGGACCAACATGGCGAATTCCTTTCCTGCGCGGTTAGGCAAATCGACCCCATACACGGGCCGACTCCAGGGCGGCTCGAATCGCGCGAAAAATACCGCGACCTGGGTGGTCTAACCTGGGGGCGCAAAACGCCTTCCCTTCATTGTGGATTGCAAAATTGGCCAGTCAACATTTTTGGCCCTCCCACCCGCAAGTTTTCGCAGGTTTTTTCCCGCTCCGATTGACAGAATCCCTACTTGAAGCACCCTATCTGCAAGTGCCTGTCGGCGCCAGTCGCTTGATTCCGCGGTGCTCTGTCGCGACGGGAATGCAGACCGCCTGTTTGCCTGTGCTAACAGGCCGAGATGCACGCAATTGGGGAATTTGCGGGGATTTCTCGCATTGACCCTAGCTTGCGACCGGGAGGGGCCTCCCTATAATTTGTGTGAGTCTGGCCTACAGCCCGCGTCCTGGCCCTCTCCAGGGGGGCAGCGAGGGCAGATTGGCGCGTTTCAAGCCCGTTTGGCACTGCTGGCGCGGGAGAATTGCACCCGCGATATCCGAGTATCCCCATGTGGAATTGGTTCGCGAATATCTTCCAGGCCGTTGGAACGGTGGCGCACGGGATGTACGTCACCCTTCGGTACTGGCTGATTACATACAAACCGGAGCGGGGCACGTTTACCGAGCGGTTTGAATACCCGGAGAAGCCGGTTCCGCTGGCTCCGCGGTACCGCGGTTTTCATCGCTACGACCTCACCACCTGTATTTCGTGCGATCAGTGCGCGAAGGCATGCCCGGTCGATTGCATCTACATCGGCAAGGAGCGGGTCGAAGGGGGTAAGGGGTTTAAAATCACCGGCTTCACGATCGATTACAGCAAGTGCATGTTTTGTGCGCTGTGTGTGGAGCCCTGCCCGGTGGACTGCATCTTCATGGGGGCGACGCACGACCTGTCGTGCTACAGCCGCGACGGATGCATTGTCGATTTTTCCCGCTTGCCGCTGGAAGTGGCCTGGGGTAAATCGACGCTGAATCCCACGGCGGTCGCCGAATCGAAGGTGATTGCCGAACCGGTGCACGGCGGTCCGAATCAGTAAGCGAGAAAGCGACGGGCGTTTTCTCCTGAGAGATGGCTCGCTGGCGAAAAGTTGCGTTGCGACTTCTCAACCAGACACTGGCGAAATTCGCAGCAGCGGTTATCGTGAAGAGTGGGGAAGGTTGCGGCCCAAAACGAATATTCAGGTGCGAGGTCGGAGCATGTCGAGCCACTACGAACCCGCCCGAACCTTTACGGTCGATCAAGCGAACGCCATGCTGCCGCTGGTGCGAGCCATCACCGCTGACCTGACGACGACCGCGCGGGAGCTGGTCGAACGCCGCCATCGCTTTGACTTGCTCACCGCCGGCCGCGATCTCAAGCCAGGCGATCCGTACGCGGAAGAACTGGCCCATGCCGAGGCCGAACTCGAAAAAGACGCGGCGAAGGTGCAGGAGTATCTCCGCGAGCTCGTCGCTCTGGGTGTCGAGCCCAAAGGGGCGGTGGAGGGGCTGATCGACTTTCCCGCCATCATCGACGGCCGGATCATCTATCTCTGCTGGCGGCTGGGAGAACCTTCGGTCCAGCACTGGCACGAGCTCGACGCCGGATTTGCTGGGCGACGCCCTTTGGCAAACGCCGGCCCCGCGGCCGGCGAAGCCGCGGCCGAATACGAAAGCGACATGAACGAGACGCTGAGCGGATAGCCGGTTGCTAACGCGATCAGATCATCGCATCTTGCACCCGTACATCGGCAATTGCCTTCTTTCACACCCCGCCAAGTGTGTCCAATTGCAGACGGGTATTCGACCGCGCTTGTCGCGGCAACCGGAGCGCGACGCCGTCAGGCGCCGGCGATCTCTTCAGGTTTGTGCCTGCTGGCGGTATAGTCCGGGAACGTTCTGTAGCCTCAACAAGCGAGTAACATCATGCTGCGCGTCGGTCTGGTCGGTGTCGGGTTCATGGGCTGGATTCATTACCTGGCATACCAGAAGGCGAAGGGAGTCCGGCTGGCGGCGGTTTGCACGCGCGATCCGAAGAAGCTGGCTGGCGATTGGCGAGGGATTCAGGGCAACTTCGGTCCGCCGGGGGAGCAGGTCGATCTGTCGGGAGTGGCGAAATTTTCGGACCTTGCGGGACTGCTGGCCGATCCGAATGTCGACCTTGTCGATCTGTGCCTGCCGCCACATCTGCACTGCGAAGCGGCGATTAGCGCCCTGCGGGCTGGCAAGCATGTGTTCGTCGAGAAACCGATGGCACTCACGGCAGTCGACTGCGACAAGATGGTTAAAGCGGCTGAGAAGGCCGGGAAGCAGCTGCTCGTGGGGCACGTCCTGCCGCTGTTGCCCGAGTATGCCTTTGCCCGCAAGCTGGCCGTCAGCGGCAAGTATGGCGCGCTCCTGGGCGGTCACTTTAAGCGCGTGATTTCCGATCCGCTCTGGATCAAGGACTTCTACGATCCGGCGACCGTCGGTGGGCCGCTGGTCGATTTGCATGTTCACGACGCGCACTTCATTCGGCTATTGTTCGGGATGCCGACGGCTGTCACCAGTCAGGGACGGATGAGGGGCGACGTGGTCGAATACTGCACGAGCCAGTTTCGGTTTGCCGATCAATCGCTCGTCGTCTCGTCGACCAGCGGCGTTTTGAATCAGCAGGGGCGCCCGTTCACGCACGGCTTTGAGCTGCACTTTGAAAAGGCCACGCTGTACTTCGACCTGGCAGTACTCGCCGGCGGCAAATTGCAGGTGACGCCACTCACCTTGCTCGACGCGAAAGGCAAGGTCGAGCATCCGAAGCTCCCAGACGGCGACCCGATGTTGCAAGCGTTTGAGCTGGAGATCAAGGAAGTGGCCCAGTCGCTCAAAAGTGGCAAGACGTCCAAGCTTTTGGCCGGCGATTTGGCCCGCGACGCGATCGTCCTCTGCCACAAGCAAACGCAGGCGGTGACAAGCGGCAAGATGGTCAAGATCTGATCTACCCGACTTGCCATTTCGCCACCTTGCCTGAACTGCCCGGTTGAGTTCTGGCGCAACTGGCCTTGCTCGGGCCGCCGGAGGTCCGTACTCTCCGCGGGCCATGAATACTCTCCGCGGATACTGCGCGCTGGCGGTGCTTACGATGTGGGCTGTGGGGGCCTATGCCCAAGGGCCGGCGCTCACACCGCAACAGGGGCTCTTGCTCCTGAAAAACGGCAACGTGATCGAAGGCCAGATCACGCAGGCAGGAGACTACTACGTCGTGACGCTGGGAGCGAGCGGCGAGATACGCCTGCCGACGAAGGATGTGGAGGCGCAGGTCCAGTCGCTGACTGAAGCTTACGAACTGCGGAAGCATGGGATGTTCGAGCGGGGGGCCAAGCCGCATCTGGCCCTCGCCGAGTGGTGCCTGCGGCACAATCTGCACGCGCCGTGCGGCGAACAGCTGTTGGCGGCGATGCGGGCCGAGCCCAACCATCCGGGCATCGATGCAGTCGAACGGCGATTAACGCAGTCGATGCAGGAACAGTCGCAGAAGCGCCCGGCGGTCGTCGCCCAACGGTCGGTGGCGGCGAGCAGCGTTAGCCCCGAGGATCTCGACAAAGCGCTCCGCGAGCTGCCGCCCGCGAGCATCGAAAAATTTGCCGCCACGGTACAGCCACTTTTGCTCAACCGCTGTGCGGGGAGCCAGTGCCATGGGGGCAATTCGACGGCGGCGCTGCATCTCCTCAAGCCGCCGCGTGGTCAGATACCCACCCAGCGATTTACGCAGCGCAATCTCTATTCGGTACTGCAGCAGCTCGATCGAGAGCGGCCAGAAATGAGCCCGCTCTTGATTGAGCCGCAACGGCGGCACGGCGGCACCACGGCTGCGGTGTTCGACAAGTTCTCGCACCACCAGTTGGCCGAAATCGCCGCCTGGATTGATATGACGCTTTCCCCGACGGTCGCACCCATCCCCACGACGATTCCCGTCCCGCCCGCCGGGCAAACTCTGTCGCAGGCGGTCGATGCCACACGAGGCGAGGCGGTCGTGCCCGCTTCGGCCCAGGAATCTTTTGAGGAGAATGATACTGTGGCTCCCGCAGCGGCCGACGTTCCGGCCGGTGAGGAGCAAATCGACACTGCCACCAACGGCCAAACGGCCCTGTCGGCGGCGACCGAAAAAAGCACCGCGCAGGCCAGGGCTCCTAAAAAGCCATTTATGCCCCGCGATTCGTTCGATCCCGAGATCTTCAATCGGCGGCATCGCGCCAAGGCAACAGTCACGCCGCCTACTCGTTAGCCTTTGTTTCTCCGCTCAACGGAGCGACCCGACGACGAGCTGCTACGCTCCGTACTTGCCGAGACGACCGGCGTTGGCCAGTGCCAGCGTCATCAGGTACTTGGCCTCGAACTGGCCGAGTCCGCCGCGGACGGTGTTGCGTTCGCCAAAGGCTGCGTTGCCATCGGGACGGCAGCAATCGCTCACCAGAAGCGTCGGCACCGGATGCCAGCTGTGGCTCTTGAGGAAGCTGGGCGTACTGTGGTCGCCGGTGACGATCATCACCGTGGGCTTCAGGGCCGTGATTCGCGGGATCGCGGTGTCAAGCTCCTCGATCCGCTGCACTTTGGCGGCGAAATTGCCGTCTTCGCCCGTGCTGTCGGTGTATTTGTAGTGGAGGAAGAAGAAGTCGTACTTGTTCCAGTTGGCGGCGAGCGTGTCGATCTGTTCGGCCAGCGTTTGCGACTTGCCGACAATCTCCATCCCCACGAGCTGCGC
>JALORD010000371.1 GCA_025459145.1 Pirellulaceae bacterium
GCGGGCTTCAGATCCCGATGGACCACGCCCCGCTCGTGGGCGTGCGAAATCGCCTCGGCCAACAGCCGCACGAGCTCGGCCGCGTTCCGCGGATCGTGCGGCTCGCCCGACAGCCGTTGGTCGAGCCGGCCGCCGGTGGCCAGCTCCATCGCGTAATACGGCTGTCCGGCATGCTCGCCGACAGCCAGGATTTTCACGAGCCGCGGATGCGCGAGCCGGGCAGCCGCCTCAGCCTCGCGGCGAAAGCGGGCGAGCGCTTCGGGAGTGGCAAGCGCCGGATCGCGGAGCAGTTTAAGTGCGACCGGGCGGCCGGAACCTTCCTCCCGGGCCCGCACGACGACCCCCATCCCGCCGCGGCCGATCTCCGCCTCGATCGTATAGCCGGGAATGACCGGCCAGACGGACGACGGGGGTGGATCCCCTGGCGAGCCGCCCACCGTTTCTGCGGTATGGATCGACATGCAATCACGGCCGGCAAGCGTCGAGAACGTGGGCGGTGGATCGTCGAGGCGCCTGGCAATCGGCGCTCCCCGCACCCCCGCGAGTGTACGGCCCCGGGCGAGACTTCGGCAAGGATGCGGAGCAGACGCAGGCGAGGCGGCTATATCCCTGGATTCATATCGACAATTCCGCCTGGACGGTCCGTTGTTGTGGGTGGCTAGGTGGCCGGCCGTGCGGCCCCGGCCGCTTTTCGTCCGCAGTGCGAGCAGCTGATTCCGTCGAAGCGATACGCGAAACGGCAGGACGGACACGCACCCGCCAATTCCCATCGCGTGCGGTCACTTGGGTAACGCAGCCAACCACAGGACTTGCATTCTCCTTGCGTCGCCACGGTCAGACCAGCCTTGCATTTCGGGCAAAAATGAGTTGGTGGCGATGGGAGAGGCGGTGGCGGACGCTCTTTCACGAGGTTCCGTCCGGGTGGTCCCGGAAAGTTCGTGTAGTGCTCGACGTGAGGATACATCGCGCCCATGATTTGTCTGTACCGGCGCGCAAATTCGTCGCGGTCTTCCCAAGCGTCGAAACAACGACGATGCATGACAGTATCGGAATAACGCCAGAGCGGGTCGGCCGTGTCCCCAATGAAGTGTGTGGTGGCAACAATGTCATCACCGACACAAATCGGCTCATGGCAGAGCGAACATGGCATGTTGAGGTAGAAGAGCGCCACCCGAAGCCACCTTTCGAACCGAGTTCATTCGCCCGCGGATTGAATTTCCCCGATGCTAGCAATTGTCGCTAGGGTCGAACGGCCGCTCGCACTCGGCGCCCCGCAGGGTGGCCCGGCTTGGTCGCCAAGCTGGGCCTGCAGGAGGCATCTACAGGAAGGCGGTCGCTTGTTCCCGGTCTCAAGTGCATTCGACCGATTCGACGGGGACCTCCCTCGCCTTTGCCGCAAAGGTACGAGCGGGCCGAACTCCACCGCCACTCATCCGCCCGAACGACCAGGCCCACTTGCACTGGATTGGCGCGGATGGATTCGAGTTTCTCCCGCCGCTTGTCGCTCCTCGGGGCGATTGTCCCGCGGGGCAGGGCAGGCGTCAAATTCTATTGCGGAGGGGTGGACGAGCAGCGCAAGCGCCCGGCGAGAAGCATAACCTCCCGCGAAATGCCTCCCGCAGGCCCGAGTTGGCGACCAACTCGGGCCACCCGCTGAATGCTGGGTGCCTGTGTTCTGCTTCCAGCAGAACGCAGCGAACTGCAGGAAGGCGACAGCGGCCACAACAGCGGCAGCGGTAGGGTGGGCTCCGCCCACCAGAACTGCAACACAGCGACGTCGCGCAAGAAATGGTGGGCGCAGCCCACCCTACTCACTACTCACTAAAACGGGCCTTGTTTGGCGATTGTCTCTATCCTCGGAAAAAGGCTGCCAGCATTCCTAGCACGATCGCAATGAGGGTTGTTGCGACAAACGCGGTTCTCAACGATACATGGTGAACGTTCCGTTTGACCATCCACCAGAATGTAGTTGCCGACAGAAGGATGAACGGCGACAGAACGCCAATCACTGCGAGCGCGGATAGGATCGCGGCAGAGATCGGCGGTCGCGGAGAACCGAAAACGAAAACCATCACGCCAACCATGCAACCGAGAACGACGGACCAGCCAAATGCGGCCCCATGGATGGTGTAGAAGTTTAATGAATTGCGATTGCGCAGGTGAAACGCAATTGGCATTCCGATCAACCCCGCGACTAGATAAGACGCGACCATTCCGACCGTGAGAGAAAGCACCGGAACCAAAATGATGCCGATGGGAGTTCCTGTCGAATTCTCTGGTGGTTGCAACCAGGTAAGTCCGCTCACGAAAACCGCAATCGCGAAGACAAGTGGTGCAACGGAAGGGGCGATAAGGTAGGCAAACCAAAGCGACTTCGATTCCGGATGCAGCGTCGAGCAAGCGTGATTCATGATTCCTCCTTCACGTTGAATTTACCCAGACAGGATAACTCGTTTGCAGAAAGAGGGATAGGAAACGCCGGGTGCCTGAGTTCTGCCTCCAGCAGTACACAGCGAGCTGCAGCAAGACGATAACGGCCACAGCAGCGGCAGTTAGCCGATGTCGGGTGCCAGTGCTGGTTTTATCCAGCAGTGCCTTGGGGCGAGTGGAGGGGGAACCTGGCATTGATCTTTCAGGAACTCCGATGCTCTGGTTGAGCCGCTGATTGTGGCCGCCCTCGGAGGCTCTCGCAAGCAAAACTCGCCAGGCCGGTTCAGCGAAGGAGGCGTGAACGCCCCCGCGGGGTGGCCCCTCGGTTTCTCCTTATTCCCGCATGACTCGCACCCTCCCGCGGGTCGATCGACTACCATGAAGATTCTACTGCAACGGGAAGGAGAACCACGTGACACGCCTCTCTCAGTCGGTGCGCACTCTGTTGGTGCGCACTCGGTCGATCCGCATTCTGGCAATGGCTGCAGCGCTCGCGTGCGCAGCGGCGACGCAGGCTGCCGACCAAGTTCCCGCCGAACCAGTTCCCGCCGGTAAAGCGCCAGCTTCCGGCAACACCGCCAATTCGCGGCCCAATGTCGTGCTCATCCTGGCGGACGACCTGGGCTATTCGGACCTCGGCTGTTACGGCAGCGAAATCGCCACGCCGAATCTCGATCAGCTGGCGGCGGGGGGACTGCGGTTCACTCAGTTTTATAACACGGCCCGCTGCTGGCCGACGCGGGGAGCGCTCCTCACCGGCTACTACGCCCAGCAGATTCATCGCGACGCTCTGCCCAGCCTGCCGGGCGGGAGCGGCGGGACGCGGCAGAAGTGGGCTCGCCTCCTGCCCGACTACCTGAAGCCGCACGGCTATCGCTGCTACCACAGCGGCAAGTGGCACATCGACGGCAAGGTGCTCGCCGGCGGGTTCGACCGTTCGCTCGACATGCGGAACCAAGGGAACTTTTTCACCGCTCGCGGCAACTCGATCGACGATGTGCCGGTCACTCCGCCGGAGGACGAGTCGGGCTACTACGCGACCATCGCCACGGCCGACCACGCGATCGAGTGCCTCGAGGAACACGCCGAGAAGTACGCCGACCGGCCGTTCTTCAGCTACGTCGCGTTCATCGCCCCGCACTTTCCGCTACACGCTCTGCCGGAAGATATCGAGCGGTATCGCGACAAGTACCTCGCCGGCTGGGAGGCGCTCCGCGAAGCGCGATTCGCCCGCCAGCAGAAATTGGGACTCGTCGAAACGTCGCTTTCGAAGCTCGAAGCCGACGTCGGCCCGCCGTACCACTTTCCCGATGCGTTCGAAAAGCTCGGTAGCGGCGAAGTCAATCGGCCGCACCCCTGGACCGAGCTGACCGACGAGCAGCGGCGGTTTCAGGCCACCAAGATGGCGATCCACGCGGCGATGGTCGACCGGATGGACCGCGAGATCGGCCGGCTGGTCGCGCAGCTGAAGAAAATGGGGGCCTACGAGAACACGCTGATTCTGTTTGCCTCCGACAACGGGGCGAGCGCCGAGATCATGGTTCGCAATGGCGGGCACGACCCGAATGCCCCGCCGGGGAGCGCCGCCAGCTATCTCTGCCTCGGGCCCGGCTTTTCCAGCGCGGCCAACACGCCGTTCCGCCGGCATAAGACGTGGGTCCACGAAGGGGGAATCAGCACGCCCCTCATCGCCCACTGGCCGGCGGGGATTGCCTCCCGCGGCGAATTGCGCAGTACGCCGGCCCACGTGATCGACATCGTGCCGACGATTCTCGACCTCGCGGACATCGAGAAACCGGCCGCGTGGGAGGGGGAGCCGATTCCGCCGTCGCCGGGCAAGAGCCTCGTGCCGGCGCTGGCCGCCGATGTGACGATCGAACGCGATCTGTTGTGGTGGCTGCACGAAGGGAACCGGGCGATCCGTGTCGGCGACTGGAAGCTTGTCGCTGCCAAGAACGATCCGTGGGAACTGTACGACCTGAAGACCGATCGGGCCGAGTCGCACAATCTGGCCGCCGAAAAGCCCGAGAAGGCCCGCGAGCTGGCGGCGATGTGGGACCGCGAAACAGCCGAGATCACCGAACTGGCCGCCCTTACCGCACCTCCCCGGGGAACAAACAAAGCTGGCAAAGCTAAAGCGGGAAAGGCGAAGGCCAAAGCGGCGGCGAATTAGCCGCGATCGGCCGGTCTTCGCACGTCGTTACGCAGCCCGCCAGCCGCTTGGCTGACTTTGCCCGGCGGCTCATTTACAATGGCGGGGAGGAATCGTCACCCAGCTCGCGCCGCAGGAACAGAGGCTCATCCCCTTGCTGCCAGCTTGCTAGCGCCCGCCGGCGGGGGCAACTCGCTCTCTGCGCCCCGGTTGCGGAGGCGGCAATAGGGGCTATTCGGGGGGAGATGTTACAAACCATTCCCGACAGTCGGCTGAACATTTCCTCCGGACGAGGGCACCAATTGGCCGCCGTGCACCTCTCGCGCGGGTGGCGGTTGTTACAAAGCTAAATACCGCGGCTGTTCGTATTGCCTGTGCGTGAAAGTCGTGCCTGAAAACCACCCGAACAAATCTTTCTCTCGCCCTCTTGTGGCAACATCTCTATGACCAAACCAGCAACTGAGCCTCAAGCCGACGATCTTCAGGCCCTGGAATCTCTCAAAAAGGCCTTTGCCTCGATCCGCCAGGAATTGGGCAAGGTGATTATCGGCCAGGACGAGGTGATCGAGCAGATTCTGATCGCCATCTTTGCCCAGGGGCACTGCTTGCTCGAAGGGGTGCCGGGGTTGGCCAAGACCCTGATGGTCAGCACGCTGGCCCGCTCGCTCAAGCTCGGATTCAGCCGGATTCAGTTCACCCCCGACTTGATGCCGTCGGATATTACCGGGACGGAGGTGATTCAGGAGAATCGCGCTACGGGCGAACGGGCGTTCAAGTTCCTCACCGGGCCGATCTTTGCCAACATCATCCTGGCGGACGAAGTGAACCGGACTCCTCCCAAGACGCAGGCGGCGCTCCTCGAAGCGATGCAGGAGCGGCAGGTCACGATCGGTGGCCAGCGGCACACGGCTTCCCGAGGCGCAGCAAGATCGCTTCATGTTCAAGGTATTCGTGAAGTACCCGAGCTACGACGAGGAGTTTCGCATCGCCGAGACAACGACAGCCGCGTTCCACGCCGAGGTGTCGAATGTCCTGTCGGGCGAAGAGATACAGCACCTGCAGCAGATGGTCCGCCGCGTGCCGGTCGCGCCATTTGTGATTCACTATGCCCTGCGGCTGGTGCGGGCGACGCGCGTGCACGAAGGGGAAGTGCCATCGTTCGTGAGCGATTGGGTGAGCTGGGGGGCCGGCCCCCGCGGCATGCAGTATCTGCTGCTCGGCGGCAAAGCCCGGGCCATGCTGCAAGGGCGGTTCTTCGTGACGACCGACGACATCAAGGCGGTCGCGCATCCTGTCCTGCGGCACCGGGTGATCACCAACTTCAACGCCGAATCGAGCGGCATCTCGCCCGACAAGGTCATCGACCGCCTGCTGGTCGACGTCCCCGAACGCCGCCCGGGAGACGACGTCGCCCCGGAACTCAAGCGGGCGTTCGGGTAGGGTCGAATGTCGAATGTCGAAGCATGCCCGAATGACAAATGACCAGTGACAAGTGACCTAGCCCCCAGCCCTAGCTCCTCGCTGCTTCCCCATGCCCACCCCCAAATACCTCGACTCGAAAACCGTCGACCGGATCAAGCGGCTCGACGTCCGGGCGCGGGCCATCGTCGAAGGGTTCATCAACGGCCAACACCGCAGTCCGTATCACGGGTTTGCGGTCGAGTTCGCGACCCACCGCGAATACACGCCGGGGGACGACATTCGCCACATCGACTGGAAGGTTTGGTCGAAGACCGACCGCCTGTACATCAAGGAGTACGAAGAGGAAACCAACCTCAAGTGCACCATCCTGCTCGACGCCAGCAAGTCGATGCGGTACGGCGAGAAGGGGCCAGATGGCCAGCCCGCCACGAGCAAATTCGACTACGCAGCGACCGGCGCGGCATCGCTCGCCTACCTGCTCCAGCAACAGCAGGACGCCGTGGGCCTCGTCACGTTTAAGAACCGCATCGATAAAAACCTGCCGGCCAGTTCCCACCCGAACCACCTGCGGCTCTTGTTGCACGAGCTCGAGCAAACCGTTCCCGACGAGCAGACCGACGTCTCGACCGTGTTCGCGGAACTGGCCCGGCAAATCCGCCGCCGTGGGATCGTCGTCCTCTTCTCGGACCTGTTTCTCGACAGCCGAGCACTGGGCGAAGCGCTGAAGCAGTTTCGCCTCCGCCGGCACGAGGTGATCGTGTTCCACGTGATGCACGACGACGAGCTGACGTTCCCGTTTCAGGACAACACGCTCTTCCGCGGCCTGGAAATGGCCGTGCAATTGCACACCGAGCCGCGGGCCCTGCGGCGGGGCTACCTCGACGCCGTCGCCCGGTTCCAGGAAGAAGTGCGGAAGGCCTGCGCCACGACGGGGGTCGACTACGTCCTCATGAACACCAAAGACCCGCTCGACGCGGTGCTGGGAAGCTACCTGACATTCCGGCACAAAGTGCGGCGGAGTGCGAGACATGCCTAGCCGCGTGGGAAACACCAATCACGAATGTCGTATGTCGAAAGAAGCACGAAGGCGTCAACACTCGGATGGTGAATCAAGAGTCGTGTAGTCATTCGGACTTTGACTTTCGGACTTACTTCGACATTTGGAATTCGTCGTTCGACATTCGCGCTCCACATCTGAAGCTCGTCCTCAGAAATTCGTAGGCCCATGACTTTCCTCGCACCTCTGCATCAGGCGATTTCGGCGATCACGGTCAATCCGTGGCTGCTTTGGGCGGGGATTGCGGCCATTGCGATTCCGATCCTGATCCACCTGCTCAACAAGCGGAAGTTCAAGATCGTCGATTGGGCGGCGATGGATTTTCTGCTCGATGCCGACAAGAAGAACCGCCGCCGGATTCGTCTCGAAAACCTGCTGCTGCTTTTGCTCCGCTGCCTGGCGGTGCTCCTCATTGGCCTTCTGCTCGCGCGGCTCTTCGTCCCCACGAGTGTCACGGCCGGCCTCGTCGATGCGGCCCAGTTCGAGCGGATCGTCGTGCTCGACAATTCGCTCAGCATGCAGTCCCGCCTGGGGAACGAATCGGCCTGGGAAGTCGCCCGCCAACGGCTGGTGGATCTCGCCGGTTCGCTCGCTCAGGACCAGGCCGACAACAACCTGACGCTGATCCTCACCTCGTCCCCCACCACGCGGAAATTCAACCTCGAGCACATCGACGCCGACAGCATCGACGAAATCACGGCCGAACTCAAAGAACTCGAGCCGAGCGACGCCGGGACCGATCTGGCTGCTTCGCTCGTCGAGGTCGAGGACTACCTCGCCTCGCAGCCGGCGAATATGAACCGCGTCGTTTACCTGCTGACCGATCTGCGCGAGCGGGATTGGCGCTCGCTCGAAGAGCAGCCGGAGGGACCGGTCCAGGTGCTGGGCCGGATCGGC
>JALORD010000372.1 GCA_025459145.1 Pirellulaceae bacterium
CGCGATCCGAAACAGAACGAAGCGGCTGCGGCTGAGGGCCGCGGCGTGTGGGCCGAGTTCGACCCCGAGGTGTTCGGCGGCCATTACACGAATCACCACGGTGCTGGCCCCAAGACGGCGATTAAAGTCGCCACGAACCAGCAGGATCATCCCGTGCTGCGGGGTGTCGAGGTGCCGACGATGGTTGGCAATGGCTCGCTCTACAAAGTGAGCCCGCTCCTCAAGGGAACGACCCCGCTGCTCTTCGGTTCGATTCCGGGCCAAGAGCCGGAGCCGGTCGCCTGGACGAACCTCGCCGGCCCCAGACAGGCTCGCGTCTTCTTCACGTCGCTCGGTCACATCGAAGACTTCGAAAACCCGGCGTTCCGCAAACTCCTGGTCAATGGCCTGTTTTGGGCCCTCGAACAGCCGTACCCGGCGGGGGCTGATCTTGAGAAGCTGTTGCCGACGGCAGTGAAGTGATTGGATCGCCGGCTTCGGCGGCGACCACACGCGGATGCCTCCGACCCGAGTATCCATTACGGCAACTCAAACAACTGGCCGCTTGGCGCCGCCGGAGGATTAGGCGCCGGCGGCGGGATTTCTCCCTGGGATCCCTCGGGCACCGCTATTCCCTGGCGGGGGAGCCCTTCGATTTGCGGCAGGAATTCGTCCGTCGTATTGGCCCCGCCCGGCTGACCAGCCCGCGACGAGTTGTCGTGCGACGACATGTCCGTGCCCGACTGGCCATGGGTCTCCTCGGAGTGCATAAACGGACTGAGGACCTCGGCCGGCGTCACTTCGTTGGGCTCCGGCAGGGGGCAGTCGATGCCGTCGGTGCGCCAGAGCCACGGATCGTATTGACCGTAGTCCGCCCCAATGCGGCCTGGATCGATCCACAGGCCTTCGCTGTCGAGCTGAAATGTCCCCAGATCGAGGTCGAGCCCCTGCCGAAGGACTTCGTAGTTGACCCAGAACGCCATGAAGGAGTTCTGGGCACTGAGCAGATCGCTGAGTGCGGACACGGCGTCGCGAGCGGCCGTGTCGCCGGCTCCCTGGCCGGTCAGTTCGTTAAGCGTTTGCCGGTCGCTGTTGCGGTCGATCTGCTGGGCGGCGATCAGCACGGCCAGCCGCTGGAATTCGAAGTTAAGCTGGTTGGTCAGCGCCGTGCGGAGCGTGCTCCGCAAGTTGCGGGCGATACCGTCTTCAAACGCGTAATAGCTGCGGCGCGACTGCTGATAGCTGATCAGCGTTTGGCGATAGGCGTTCCGTTCGGCCAGCCGGGTGATCGGGGCATCGAACTGCACTCCCACCCGCAGTCGGCCGGTATTGCTGTTCAGGTCGAACGGCCGATTCGGATCGGCATTGCCGATGTCGCCGCTGAAGAACACATCGAGCGACCCTTGGAGCTGATCGGCGACGAACTGGATATTGCGCCACGAGTTGACGAGTGAAGCCCGGGCGTTCATCCAGTCGCGGCGATACTTGCGGGCGACTTCCAGCGCCTGATCGGCCTTGATATCGATCGCGGTCAGCTCGACCGCTTCGCTCCGGGCGCGAGCTTGCACAAGTTGCAGCGCCAGGATGTCGGCCGGCAGTTCGACCAGAATATCGCTTACCTCGCTCGCGGCGCCCGCCGCGGTGGAAACCTTGGGGTAGAGCACCCCTTCGTACAGCTCCAGGAAGAGCTGCTCGGGAGTCCAGGTCTTCCCCTCGGCGAGAATCTCGTCGATTTTTCCTTCCCGCTTCTGCAGGTGCTCGTCATATTCGGCACCGACTTTGGCCGAGAGCGCCCGCAGCTGTTCCTTGGCATACGCCAGCGACTCATCGAGCCGGGACGTGCGGAAGATTTCGGGATCGATCTCCGGGATCGGCAAGAGCGGGCAAGGATCTTGCCGCTCCTGTTCGATCCGGGTCGCCAGGCTGTTCAGCCACGCTTTGCGGCGCGGCAAAGCCGCCTCGAACCGCGCGATATCTTCTTCAATTCGCGGCAGGTAATCATCGAGCAGCTTGTTGCGCACCGCGGCGATCGGCTGCAGCTTCGCCTTCAGATCGACGAGGTCCTGCTCGAGTTCCGGATACCACTCGATCACGCGCACCGCCCGCGAGCGGGTCGCGTCGTTCGGATCGGGAACGATCTCGGTCTTGATGTGCGAGACGATCCGCAGGCGGACCGCCCCGAAGTCGGCCGCAATTGTATCGAGCACCCGCTGCTGCTCCATCGTCACTCGGTCGATCAACTGGAACTGGTCGAGCATCGGATCGGCCACTTCCAGGCAGAGCTGAGGAGGCAGACCGAGCGTGTTCTTAAAGGCATCGAGCGAAGCCTGGTAAGCGTTGCGCGAACTGACGAGGCTGCTCTCGGCAGACAAGAGTGCTTGCCGAGACTGGGCGACTTGCAGATCGAGGCTCAGAATCTGTCCGACCAGACCCACATCGCCCGAGCGGGTCCGCAGTTCAATGAGCGATTCTTCGAGCCGCGACAGACTATTCCGCAGGCGTTCGACGTTATCTTCCTGATTGCGAATCTGCTGTTGATCCTGCAGGAGCCCCATGAACCCACCGGCCTGCGGCGTTTCCCCCGCACCGCCTCCAAATCCACCCGCTCCGCCCCCACCGCCGGTCAGGCCGAAGGCGGCCGCCCCGGTGTTCGACACTTCGGTCGTCGTGCCGATGACGCCGCCGCTGCGGCTCGGTCCGCCGCTGGCGCCGCGGCCGGTCACAATCGATACATAGAAAGATTGGCGATACTGCTCCATTGCCCGGACGTTGGCCAAGAGCCCCCGCTCAGCAATCGTGAGTCGTTCCAGCACCCGGTCGCGTCCCGCATCGCGCAACAGCGGTTGAAACAGGGCGAAGTCGAGCAGCGTATTCGTCGAGTAGTCGTCGGGGCCGGAGAACTGCCACACCAGCGAGTTGGCAAATCCCACCACCAGTTCGCTTCCGGTCGAAAAGAGCTTGCGGGCGGCAATGTCGCGCGGCCCGTTCGACGAAGTGCTGGTTTCGAAGATACTTCGCGACTGGCCGCCCCCCCGCAGTCGGCCGTCCGCGGTGAAGAACGTTTCGTAGCCCGCGAATCCTTGCGTGTCGAACCGAAACCGTTCGAAACTGACGTCGAGGGCCGAAAGGTACAACTGTTCGAGGTTCTGCTGGTACTGCGGCGAATTGAGGAGCGCGACCCGCACCGAGTCGTTCTTGTCGAGGATAACGGCGCCCCGCTCGTCATACTGCAGATACGCCGGCCAGGCGGGATTCTCGACGTTCGGCGTGTCGCCGTTGTCGTGCCAGAAAGGCCAGCCCCGCTTGCCATCGACGCAGTGCATCAGCTCGTGCGCCGTCGGATCGTCGGGAGGAATCGGCGGGCAATCGGCGCAGTATGGATCGAACATCCGCGATCGCGGATCAACGGCAATCGTAAAGTTCGGCAGTTCCCAGTGCGGATGCGTGGCCTTCTCCTGAATCAGGCGATAGGCATCGGCATCGGCCTGCCGCCGATAGAACGAGCGATTGCAGCCGGTGCCGGCGGCGAGCGTCGTCAGGAGCGGCAGTGCGACGAGGAGCAATTTAAACCGGCTCATGCGGCGGCTCCTTGTCGGAGGGTGGTTTCGCAGGCAGCATCCGCGGCATCTCGCGGTCGGGAAGGCGAACCGCCGGCCAGCGGCAATTCGGGCGTGCCGACCGCTTCCGCGGCACTCGCCAGCCGCTGGCACAACATTTGTGTCTCGCGCTGCTGGCTCGAATTCATTCGCTGCTCGAGCGCCGCCGACAGCGCGGCCAGTCGCCCGCGCAGCCGCGCGAGGCAGGCCTGCCCGAGCCCGGTGGTCTGCCAGACTTGGCGGCGGCGGTCGATCGGCGATCGATGTCGGGCGATGAGCTCGCGGCTCCGCAGCCGTTCGACCGTCCCGCTCATCAAGGCCGGCGAGACGCCAATCGCCGCGGCCAGATCCCCCTGCACGACTCCTGGCGAGTTCCCTCCCGCGCAGAGCCAGATGACGAGCAGTTCGGCATCGTTCAAACCTTCGGCAGCCGCCTCGTCGGCCAGAAGCCGACGGAGCGCCCGCCCGGCGCTGCTGGTTTGCCGAACCAGTTCCAGGAGTAACCCCTCGGCAGGCGCGAGCGGAACGGTTCCGCCCGGTGGCCGATGTTCGTCGTCGAAGGACTTGTCAGCAAAGGACATAGGTGCGGCAAGGTAATGCACCCTGCACCCGACGACTCGGACCCGCTTCCGAACCATCAGCGCAGTTGGATTCGCAATAGAAAGATTCGGGTTTTGACGGTTCCGACTTGAACGATCTTGCCGACTCTGCCGATTACTGGAACCTTTCTGCCGCTAGCAGCGAGTGCGCCGCGCGGAATCCATGCGGAATGGCGTCCGTCGACGTGGCGGCCGCAACCCTTTCACATCGCCGGCAGGCTACCTACAATCCACCGAAAGACGTGGTTGGGCTCCTATGCAACGGCGGACCGGCCCGATCGCAGCTCCATTCCAGACGAACTCCTGGTCGCCGACGTTCCCGGGTAGTCTGGCGACTTTTCTTTCTCCCCCCTCGGCAACAGCCACCACACCGCGCATGGCTACCTTCTTCGTCATGCAGGGGCGCGACAAAGGGAAACGCTTCGATTTGCGCGGTCCCTCGCTGACGATCGGTCGCGACGGCAGCAATCGGATTCAGCTCAACGACAGCGAGGTCTCCCGGCGACATGCGGAGATTCGCCGCGGCCCGGAGGGACTGCAGCTCATCGATCTGGGCAGCTCCAACGGAACGTTCGTCAATACCGAACGGACCGCCGAACGGCTGTTGCATAACGGCGACCGGGTGCAGATCGGGCGGACGCTGCTCCTCTTTACCGACGCCGACGACCGGTCGAGCGCGAGCCTGCATCACGATATCGACATCGTCGGCCGCGGGCAGTCCGAAGGTTCGCGGATCGTCAAATCGGTCGCTCATGACTCGGGCAGCCAACTGCTCGCCCCCGACGACCCGGCCGAAAGTCCCTGGCTCGCCCGGGCCCGCAGCAACCTGCAGGTGATGTACCGCACGGCCCTGGCCGTCAGCCACACGCTCGACATCGATCAGCTTCTCGAGCGAATCATCGATCTGATCTTCGAGTGGGTCGAGGCCGACCGCGGCTGTATCATGCTCGTGGATCATGAGACCGATGCTTTGTCTCCTGCCGCCAGCCGCAACCGCCGCGGCGTGAAGACCGATGGCAAACTGTCGATCAGCCGGACGATTCTGGACTATGTGATGCAGCACAAGGAGGGCGTGCTCACCAGCGACGCCCAGGACGACGAACGCTTCAGCGGCGAGGGAAGCATCGTCAAGCTCGGCATCCGCGAGGCAATCTGCGTCCCCATGCAAGGACGATACGGCATCGTGGGGGTCATTTACATCGATACGTACACGCCGCCGGGACAGTTGATCCTGCATCGCGGCTCGAACAAGTTCTCGGAGGAACATCTCAAGCTGATGGTAGCGATCGGCCACCAGGCGGCTCTGGCTGTCGAGG
>JALORD010000373.1 GCA_025459145.1 Pirellulaceae bacterium
GGCCCACTCGTCGCAGATGAGCGGAATTTCGCGGTTAACCAGCGGCAGCATGAGCTTCCGCCCGGCTAGCGCCATATCGCGCAAAGTAACGAGCAGCGGCAGCATCTCGTTCCGCCGCTTCGCAATGTTGTCGATCTGGGCCTGGATCGCGTCTTTCTCTTTGGCCGGCGCTTTCTCCAGCCGCTCGCGCAGCTCCGCCTCGGCTCGGTCGAGCGCCGCAGCCGGATCGGGATGCACTGCCACCGCGGTGTCGCCGAGCATTGTCTCGGGGCGGGTCGTCGCGATTTCCACGTGGGTCGGTTCGCCTGGCTTGGGCCCGATCACTTGGTAGCGAAAGTGCCAGAACTTCCCCTTCACCGTCTCCTGAAACACCTCGTCGTCGCTGACGGCCGTCTGCAGGAACGTGTCCCAGTTCACCAGCCGTTTGCCGCGGTAGATCAATCCCTTGCTGAAGAGGTCGAAGAACGTCTGCCGCACGGCCCGCGAGCAGCCTTCGTCGAATGTGAACCGCGTTCGCTGCCAGTCGCACGAGCAGCCCATCTGGCGGAGTTGGTCGAGGATGCGCTTTTCGTACACTTCCTTCCACTGCCAGATCCGCTCGACGAGCCCCTCGCGGCCCAGTTCGTGCCGCGTGAGCCCCTCTTCTTCCCGCAGCCGCTTTTCGACAACCGCCTGGGTAGCGATCCCCGCATGGTCGGTCCCCGGCATCCAGAGCGTGCGGTAACCCATCATCCGGTGCATCCGGATCTGGATATCCTGCAGCGTATTGTTGAGCGCATGCCCCAGGTGGAGCGCCCCGGTTACATTCGGCGGCGGGATGACGATCGAGTACGGACCCTTCGAGTCGTCGGCCTCGCCGGGCTGGGGAGGCTCAGCATGAAACAGGCCGCGCGATTCCCACGCGGCAAACAGCCGTGACTGGGCCTCGGCGAACTCGAAACGATTGGGGAGCGATTCAGGGGAGAATTCAGCCATCGGATTCCGATTCCGGATCAAATCCAAGAGTTTCGTGATTTTGTATGTGCGTCGCGGCCAAAACTACAACGTTTTACTCAACCGCCGCCTCATCCTTCGCCAGCTTGTACTCAATCGCGTCGACGAGCGCGAGCCAGCTCGCCTCGATGATGTTCTCGCTCACGCCGACCGTTCCCCACGTGTCGTGGTGGTCGGCCGATTCGATGATCACGCGGATCCGGGCCGCCGTACCCGCTTCGCCGTTGACGACGCGCACCTTGTAGTCGATCAGCCGCATGTCATTGAGGCCGGGAAAGTCGCCATTCAGCGCCTTCCGCAAGGCGGCGTCGAGCGCGTTCACCGGCCCGTCCCCCTCGGCCACTTCGTGCCGATCGCGGTCCCCAACCCGCAGCTTGATCGTGGCTTCGGTTACTGGCTGGCCGTTCCCTTCCGTACTGACGCCGACGTGGTATTTGACGCGTTCGAAATGCGGCGAGTAGGTCCCAGCCGCCCGCCGAACGAGCATATCGAACGAGGCCTCGGCCGCTTCGAACTGGTATCCCTGAGCCTCCAGGTCGACGACCTGCTTGAGGATCGCGTCCATCAATTGCTTGTCGTCGGCCAGCTTGTGCTTGGCGGTGAGCGCAGCGATGTTCGACCGGCCGGAGAGTTCGCTCACCAGGATCCGCCGCTCGTTGCCGACCAGCGCCGGATCGAGATGCTCGTAGCTGCTCGTGGCCCGGGCGATGGCGTGGACGTGCATGCCCCCTTTGTGGGCAAAGGCGCTCTGCCCGACGAACGGCTGTCCGTTTCGGTGATTCACATTGGCCAGCTCGTACACAAATCGCGACAATTCGGTCAGGTGTGTGAGCGGCCGCCCGCCGAGGATTTTGTACCCCTTCTTCAATCCCAAATTGGCCATCACGCTGATCAAATCGGCGTTGCCGCACCGCTCGCCAAAGCCGTTGATCGTTCCTTGCACCTGCACGGCCCCGGCATCGACGGCGGCTAGCGAGTTGGCGACCGCCAACTCGCCGTCGTTGTGCGTATGGATGCCGACCGGTACGCCGAAGGGTTCGAGCGCCGCCGCCGCCGCTCGCGTACGTTCGGCGATTCCCTCGGGGAGGGACCCACCGTTGGTATCGCACAGGATCACGAGTTTCGCCCCCGCGCGGGCCGCGGCCAGGATCGTCTCGACGGCGTATTCGGGGTTGGCCTTAAAGCCATCGAAGAAGTGTTCGGCGTCGTAAAACACCTCGCGCCCTTCGCTAGCGAGGTAGCTAACCGTCTCGGCGATCATGTCGAGGTTCTCTTGCAGGCTGACCCGCAAAACCTCGGTCACGTGAAAGTCCCACGTCTTGCCGACGATTGTCACGACGGGCGTCTGAGCCTCGACGAGCGCCTGAATCCCAATGTCCTCCGCAGGTTTCATCCCGCGGCGGCGAGTCATTCCGAACGCACACACCTTGGCATGCGCCAGGTTCAGCTCCCGCACTCGCTGAAAGTACTCGGCGTCCTTCGCGTTGCTGGCCGGATAGCCCCCCTCGACAAAGTCGATCCCCAGTTCGTCCAGCCGCTGGGTAATCTGCAGCTTGTCCTGGAGCGAGAGGCTCACCCCTTCCCCTTGCGTCCCGTCGCGAAGGGTCGTGTCGTAGATTTGGATGCTGCGCTTCGTCATTGGTCATTTGTCCCTTGTCATTGGCGTGCTGAAATTGGCAAGTGACCAATACCAGTGACCACTGACAAAACAAAAAAAGCCCTGAAACCACCGGGGTTTCAGGGCTGCTTGGATTCGGCTGTACACCGCTCTGCCCTTAACCCGGGAGGCTCCCAATAATAATCACGACCTGGACCACGCCGACGCCAGCCGGCTGCGGAAGAATCGTGCTGTAGGAGAGGGTAGTCATGGCAAAACAGGGAAATGCGAGATCGAACTGGAATAAACCCTACGTCCCGAATGGAAGACTGTCAACGGTCAAATAGGTTCGCCCGGCGGCCCGGATTTCGGTCCTGGACGGGGTCGGCGAGCGGCAAATCAGGATACTCTCACTCCGCTGCCCCGCCTGCCCCCGGAGGGGCGGGAATGAACGCCAGCGGCTCGTCGGCCAGCGGATCGACAATCCGGATCGCCGTTTCACCGGACAAGAGGTGATCTATCACCTGCCCGACGACCTCGGCTCGCCAGCCTTGGGCCAGCAGCGGTACTTCGTCGTCGAAACCGCCCAGATTCAGGCGATACGCAATCAGGTCGCGAACGTCCTGCGCTGTGCCGGCGAGGCTGGGTGCGACCAATGCCGACCGACAGATGCTTCCCAGAGCCGTACTCAGGAACTGCCCCAGTAAGTTGAGCTGCGGCCGCGACGATTTGCGGGCCAGCCGGGGCAAGTCTTTCTCGGGTAAAGCCAAAGCCCGCTCGACGCACTCGGCCAGCTTCGGCAAGTACCGCTGCAAATCGCCCCGCTCCATCCCCCGCACCGCGCGAATCCGCTTCAGGTCGGCGGTGCCCCGTTTGGCCAGCTCGATCACCAGATCGTCGCGTAGGACGCGCCGTGCGGGACAATCGCGCCTCTGGGCTTCGGAGTCTCGCCAGGACCAAATTTCCCGCACGATGGCCAGGTTCTTGGGCGACATTCCCGAGACACCTCCCATCCGCTGCCAGCGTTCGCCCGATTCGTATTCCTCGAGTTCCGCCTGCCACTTCGCCAGCTCTTCCTCGAGCCAATCGAGCCGATCCAGCTCCTCCAGCCGGTTGGCGAGGACTGTCCGCATCGCCTCCAGATCGGCGACATCCTGCAGGGCGTACTCAAGTTGCCGCGTGGTCAGGGGGCGCTTCCGCCAATCGGTTCGCGTTTCGTCCTTGGCCAGGCTCTTGCCGAGCAGCCGTCCGGCGAGGTTGCCGTACGACGCCGGATATTCCATACCGATCAGGCCGGCTGCCAATTGCACATCGAACCAGCGATGGGGCCGCCGGCCGGCAAACCGCAGGCAAAAGCGAAACTCCTCGCGTCCGGCGTGTACCAGCGACTCCCGCCCTGGCTCGACCAAAAGCTGCCACAGCGGCCCCAGGTCCGGCACCTCCAGCGGATCGATGATCGCCAGTTTCCCGGCCGCGGCCACCTGCACCAGGCATAATTCGGGCTGGTAACTGTCCTCCGAGACAAACTCGGTATCGAAGGCCACAATGGCTGCGGACGCAATGCTGTCGCAGTAGGCCCGCAGCTGCTGGTCGGTAGTGATCAATTCGTACTGCACGCGCGGCATCTTAGGGGAGATTGGTCGTGCCCGCCAGTCGGAAGCGGTAGCATGAGGCTCGCATTTTTCCTGTCCTGCTTCTGCCCATGGCACGCATCCCAATCGACGACCCGGCCGACCCGCGCCTCGTGCACTACCAGGCCCTCAACCGTCAGAATCTGACGCGGCATTCGGGCCTGTTCGTGGCCGAAGGGGACAAAGTGGTTGACCGGCTCGTCGCCAGCCGGTTTCCGGTTGCTTCGCTCCTGGCCGAACCGGCTGTTGCGGACCGCTACGAGCCGCTGCTGCCCGCGGAAACGCCAATCTATGTGGCGACGCGGCGAGTCCTCGAGCAAACGATCGGCTTCAACTTTCACCGGGGGGTGCTCGCGTGCGGCCGCCGGCTGGAACGCCTGACCTTGGACGAACTGCTTCGCTCAGACTTGCCGCCACTGGGGACGGCTGCCGAGCCCCAGTCGCGATCGACACTGCTCGTATGTCCCGAGGTGCATGATCCGTCGAATCTGGGAGGTATCGTCCGAACGGCGGCGGCATTCGGGTGTCGCGGGCTCGTGCTGGGCCGGCTGTGTGCCGATCCCCTGTCGCGCCGCGTTCTGCGGGTCTCGATGGGGGCGGCCCTGCAATTGCCGATTGTCGAATCGACGGACCTCGCCGCGGATCTGGCGTTGCTCACCGATGCCAACTACGAGCTGGTCGCCACGGTGCTCGATGCGGAAGCTGAACCGCTGGCAACGTCTCGCCGCACCGACCGCCTGGCGATTCTGCTCGGCAGCGAAGGGCACGGCCTCGATGAATCGCTGGTCAAGCTGACCCATCGCCGCGTGACGATCCCGATGCAACTCGGGATCGATTCGCTCAACGTGGCCACTGCCGCGGCCATCTTTCTGTATCACTACGAGTCGCTGGCGTAGCTGCGAGTGATCCTGCTGCTACGCCACTTCGCGAACGCTGGTCTTCTATCGCTGCTGCTGGGGAACCAGCGAAGGTTTGCGAGCGGTTGACGCCGCGGCACCGGCCGACTCGGCAAAGAACCGCGTGGTTCCTTCCGACACGAGCCTTGCTTCGGCTTGAGCGCTCACCACCTCGACGCGGAACTGATGCGATCCGCTCCGGTCGGCTCGCGCTTTGACCTTGATCGACACCTGCTCGCCCGGTCCGAGTTCGGCCAGCGGCTGGCAGATCAACTGCCCCGGCACCACGCGAGCCTCGGCTCCTTCAAAGGCGATTGGCTCGATCCCTTCGCCAAACTGCATCACGATCTTCACATCGCGGGCCG
>JALORD010000374.1 GCA_025459145.1 Pirellulaceae bacterium
CACCGCCGCGTTTTCGCGAGAAATTTTTCAGAAAATCGAAAATCGGTAGCGGGCGGAGGGGGCGAATGTCGCTTTTGGGGGATAGCCCGATTGGGCCGCGTAACTGGCTCTCGGCAAGCCGAAAGAAGGCCAAAAAACCGTTCGCCAGAAGCGACAGCGGTCGCTTAGAATGGGCACGCATCGAAGCGGCACCGCGAAGCTACTGACATATTTTGACTCGTACTCATGCGACTCGTCCGGAAGTGGCCCACCACCCGCCAGCATCTGCTCGAAGCACTCCGCGACCCAGGCCGGGCTCAGGCAGCCTGGCAGGAATTCGTCGATTCCTGGGGACGGTTGTCGCCAATGCCGTGCGGCGGCACTATCGCCAGGTACTGCGGCGGATGGCCGCGGACGTGGAGTATTCGCTGCTGGAGCTTCCGGACGAGCGGCAGCTCATCGCCGAGTGGAATGACGAGTGCCAGATCCACCTGCTGCAGGTCGCGAGCGCAAAGATTCGCCACGAGTTCGACACGGCCACCTGGACGCTTTTCGAGGCCGTTTGGCAGCATCGGCGTCCGCCTCGCGAAGTGGCCCAGCAGTTTGAATGCGATATCTACCGAGTCTATCGGGCTAAACACGCCGTGCTGAAACGTCTGCAAGAGGAAGTACAACGGCTGTCGGAGGACAGCAGCTACCTGAACCGCTAACCGCGGACCAAAGGCTCGGCCGCCACCATCCAGGCATCGCTACCGCCATGCAGAGTTTCTCTCCCCGCAGTGCGAGTTCCTGCACGACCAAAGACGTGCTCGAGCAGTTCCTCTCGGGACATTTGCCGGGCGAAGTGTCGGAGCGCCTCGCCGAGCACCTGGAGCAATGCGCCGCGTGCAGCGAAACACTGCAGGAGGTATCGCTGACGACCGAGTTCTCGGCGCTGCGCCTGCCAAGTGCGGGAAAGTTCCCCGTGCAGGAAATGCCGGCGGGCCTGCGCGCGGATCTCTACGGGCTGGCGGAGGAACCGGCCGCGAGCCAGCCGCTGGCTACTTCCTCGCTCGAACCCTCCGGAAATCGCCAGTTCTTGGGCCGCTTCGAGCTGCGCGAGTGCCTGGGGCGGGGTGCGCATGGCACTGTCTATCTGGCGTGGGATCCGAGTTTGCAGCGCGAGGTGGCGCTCAAGATTCCCCGGTATGCCCTGCTCGATCAGGCGATGCGCGAGCATTTCCTGCGCGAGGGACGTACGACGGGCCGCCTGCAGCATCCCAACATCGTGCTCATCCACGAAGTGGGCGAAGTGGATGGGACCTGCTACTTGGCCCTGGCGTATTGTCCCGGCCCGACCTTGGCCACGTGGATGAGCCAGCAGGCGACGGAGATTGAACCGCGCGTCGCGACCGACCTCGTGCGCAAACTGGCGGACGCGGTGGCCTATGCCCACAGCGAAGGCGTGCTGCACCGCGACCTCAAGCCGGAGAACGTCATCCTGGAGCCGGCCTCGCGTCAGGCCCCGGCAGCCTTCGAACCGAAGCTGACGGATTTCGGGGTGGCGAAACTGCTCGATCGCGGAACCAGCGATACCCGGACCGGCGTCGTGATCGGAACGCTGCTGTACATGGCTCCCGAGCAGGCGAGCGGCCAACGCGAGGCGATCGGTCCGACAGCAGACATTTATTCACTCGGGGCAATCCTGTATGAAATGTTGACCGGGCGGCTGCCCCATCGCGGCGCAACGCAGGCCGAGACCCTGCGCCGGATACTGTTCGAAGAGCCGGTCGCGCCGCGGAAGCTCCGGCCCGAGGTGCCGCGCGACCTCGAAGCAATCTGCCTCAAGTGTCTCGAAAAACATCCAGAACGCCGCTATCAACAGGCGGCCGAGTTGGGCGAAGACTTGCGCCGCTTCCTGGCAGGCGAGCCGACGCGGGCCCGGCCGATGGGCTGGCCCGAGCGGGCGCGGCGCTGGTCGCAGCGCAATCCGTCCTGGGCATTATTGGGTATCCTGCTGCTCGTTTCCCTGGCGAGCGGAGTAGGGGGACTGCTCCTCCATCTGCAGATGTTGAGCGGCGCCAATCAGAGTCTGCAAACCGCGCTCGGACAAGCTCGCGACGATCGCCAGCGGGCGATCGACAGCCAGCGGCACACCCGTCACGCCCTCTACTGTTCCGACCTGCAACTGGCCGCGCAAGCGTTTGAGGCCGGCGATGCCCGGCACGCCGCGATGCTCCTCGCGCGGCATGTGCCCGGCCCCGGCGAAGAGGATGCGCGCTGCCTGGGCTGGCACTGGCTGCACCGGCTGGTAACCGCCGAGCGCGAGCCGATCCCGGGCCATCGCGACGACGTATACTTCGTGCGATTCTCGCCCGACCGGAAACAATTCGCGACCGCCGGAGCCGAAGGGATCGTCCGCCTTTTCGACGCCCACACGAAACGCTTGATCAGAGAGATTGCGACCCAGCAAGGTGAAGTTAACTCGATCGCCTTTCATCCGACGCGGCCTGAGATCGCTTCCGCCGGCGACGACGGCTCGATTGCCGCGTGGAATCTCCAGGACGGCGCCGCCCGGCTGCGGATCGCCGCTCATCAAGTCATTGCCTACGGAGTCTGTTACACGCCAGATGGCCAGCATGTGATTTCGTGTGCCAACGAACCGGTGATCAAGGTCTGGGACGCGACGACCGGGAGGCTTTCCCGCGAACTGACAGAACATACGAAAGCGGTCGAAGCGATGGCCGTGTCGCCAGATGGACAATGGCTGGCGACGGCCTCGAGCGACTGCACGGCGCGCCTGTGGAGCCTGCCCGATCTTGCCGTGCGGCACGTTCTGGTCGGACCCGAAAAGCCGTTGCACTGCGTGGGGTTCTCGCCGGACTCGACGCAGCTCGCGGCCGGCGGAGCCGACGATCTGCTCCGCGTCTTTAGCGTCGCTTCCGGAGAAGAGATCTTTGCGGGACGGCATGTCGAGACCGTGCAGGCCGTCGCCTTCAGCCGCGATCCTCCGGGGATCGTTTCGACCGACCGCAGCGGGGCCGTTCATTGGTGGCCCCGCGACGAGGCCGGCCATTGGCCCGCCGCGCCGCGGTCCTGGACCTCGGATGCCGACCGCATTTGGGCGCTGGCGGACGCGGGCGCAGCAGGGTTTATCGCCGCCGGTCGTGCGGGCCAGGTCGAGCTCTGGTCCTGGCCGGCCGAGGCGCCGGTCCGGCGCGTGCAATTTTCGGAGAAGCATGACAACGTTGCCTTCCATCCCGACGGCCGGCGGTTATGGTGTGCCGCCGGGACCGCCGGGCTGGTCGAGTTCGATCTCCAGTCGAATCCCGCCGATCCCAAGATCAAGTCGCTTCTCACGGATGTGGACTGCGTCGGCATGGGACTACACCCCAGCGGCAAGCTGCTGGTTGCCGATCGGTCCGGCTGGATGCGGGTCCACGATGCCCAGACACTGGCGGTCCTCCACACTTTCGACTTGCCGGGCGACAAGAACATGGCGAGGGAGTTTCATGCCACGCGCGAGCCAGCCGAAACGCTGGTCGAAATGCACACCGAGAATGACGGATTGTATGCGTACAACCTCCAGCACGGGCTCCTCGTGAAGCGAAGCTTTCCAAAGCACACCCATACTGCCGCTGTGGCTCCAAACGGTAATCTCTTGGCCACTTCGTTTCGGCCGGGGAATCAGATCCAACTGCTGGACCTTGCAGGGCATCGCGAGCTCGCGACGTTGCCCGGCCATGCCAGTACGGTGGATGCCTTGCGGTTCAGTCCGGACGGTCGCTGGCTGGTGTCCGGAGGAAGCGATCGGCTCGTCAAGATCTGGGATGTCGCCGGGCGGAGTCTGGTAATGACGTTGATCGGCCACCGCGCGAAAGTGAATGGTGTCGATTTCTCGCCCCAGGGTGACCAATTCGTCACCGCCAGCGCCGACGGCACGATCCGCCTCTGGGATACGACCAGCGGCCGGATGCTGATGGTCCTGTACCGCGACACCGCGGGCTTCGAGCAGGTCGATTGGTCGCCGGATGGCCGCTACATCGTGGCGAACGTAGCGAAGGGGCAAGGGCTGGTTCTCCTGGAGGCAGAAGTCCCGGCTGCCACATTGCCGCGCCAGGAGCAGACCAGCCCCTGATCTCGGGCAATCTCGGAACGTGCTATTGCTGCGTGGCGGGCGCCGCGGCGGGTACAGCGTGGTCGGAGTCGACTTTGCAGTCGGGGAAGACCTTTTTCAGGGCAGCAATCCCTTCCGGGGTCGCCCGAGTTCCGGTCACGTTGAGATAGTCGAGCCTCTTCAATTGGCGAAGTTCGCCTAGGCCGGCGTCACTGATCGCCGTGTGGGCCAGGTTGAGGTGAACCATCGCTGGTTGCTGGGCCGCCCAGCCCCGGATTCCTGCATCAGTGATGCGAGTCCCCGGAAGTTGTAGCCAATTCACGGTCGTGGGGACGTGCGCCATCCCCGCGTCGGTGAGATCACTACCATTTACGACTAGCACCTGCAGAGGGTTGCCGGCCTTGTGGATAGTCTCCATCAGGGCATCCGACTCTGTCAGGCCGAAGTAATACAAATGTGTCAGCTTTGTCGCCCGGCTCAAGCACTGCAGCTTTGCTCCGGACACCGGCGGGTCGCCGAGGATTAGTATTTGCAGGTTGGGGAGGCAAGGAAATGTCGCCAATAACTGGGCAGTGACATTCAGACTGCGACCCCCAAGCTGTATTTCCTGCAGTCCAGAAACCTTGGCCACGGCGGTGGCACTTCGCTCCGTGAGGAGCGGATTCCAAGTGATTGCCCAGGTTTCAAAGGCTGGCAGAGTCTCGGTATACGCCGCCACTTTTTCGACAACCTCGTCCTTCAAGAGCGGGCAGCTGGCGAAGTTAAGCCACGACAGCGTCGGCAGAGAGGTAATCGCGTCGATGAGCGGCGCGTCGAACTCGCGAGCAGATTCGACGAATGACACACGAGTAATCTCAAACGGCTCCTCGGGGAGCGTGCCTCCCTTGGGGATTTCGAGATCCTGATCGCGGGTGCGGAGGGTCAGCGTGCCGCCGTATTCCAGGATGAGCTTCGCCTGTTCGATCGGCGTCGCGAGCCAGGTGATCGTCGGCGGATGGTCGGGGAATTCTCGCAACACGCGGAAGCCGAGGTCCTGGTATGATTCTTTCGTGTGGGAAATGTGGAAGGGTCCGTTCCCGCTATACCAACTGCCGCCACGATAAGTCGTGGTACCGCGAGAGAGAAATCCGCGATTGAACGCGGAAAGGCTTGCCTCTCGCTGCACCCGCTCGGTGACATTTCCAATCATGTCGTACAGCCCAAATGGATTAGCCAACTTCTGGGCCACGGGCCTCACCGGTGAGGCCCCATCGACCCGACTCATCTGAATCCATCCGTAGTCAGCCAGTTCTCCGAATTGTTTCGTCTGGCCAAACTGCTGATCTCCACCGGCTCGCCAAGAGGTTTCCCATTCCAGTTCCAGCGGGAGCCGATAGGTCACGCCGTCTCGCTGGCTGAGCCATTTGCAAAAGGCGTCCATGTCCCTGCGAGTAAGGGTCATGACCGGCTCGTTTGGATCTACCGGAAAGTCCTGGGA
>JALORD010000375.1 GCA_025459145.1 Pirellulaceae bacterium
CTGGACGATCCGCGGCAGCGAGCGGTGGGTTCATTTCGACGCGAACCGGCCGGGCACCGGCGGCGTCCTCGAAATCCACGGTCCGCAGCCGCAGTGGCATGCCATGGAGGAAGTGTTCACCGCGCCTTCCGACAAGCTGCCCGGCTATGGGGGCGAGCGCAACTTCCGCCTGATCCAGGATTGGCTAGACGCCGTTCAAACCGGCCGGCGCGATTTGCGGTGCGGGGCGGCGCAAATGCTGGCTGTGCTGGAACTGATCGATGCGATCTATGCGAGCAGCCGCGAGGGGCGGCGCGTCGAGTGCCGAATTGGGGGGTGACCCGTGATCCGCTCGCTCCGCGAGCGGAGAAATGGACGGTTAGGTTTCCGGGGATCCCCAGCGGCGCATGAGCGTGTGCGGCACTTCGAGCTGGTCGAGGATGCGGGCGACGACGAAGTCAACAAGATCCTGCAGAGACTGGACGCCGTGGTACCAGCCGGGCATCGCCGGCAGGAGGACCGCGCCGGCCTGGGCCGCGCGGTGCATGTTCTCCAGCTGCAAAACCGAGAGCGGCGTTTCGCGCGGGACGAGGATCAGCTTGCGGCGCTCTTTCAGGTGCACATCCGCCGCCCGCTGCACGAGATTCATACTCGCCGCGTGAGCAATCCCGCTGAGCGTGCTCCCCGAGCAGGGACAGACGACCATGCCGCCGGTCAGGAACGAACCGGAGGCAATCGGGGCCATGAAGTTTTCGTAGTGGTGAACCGAAACCTGGTCGTGCCGATTGGCAAGGTCCGCCGGGAGCAGCTTCGCCAGATCGGGCCGGGCCGGATCGATCGACACGCCGAGTTCCTGTTTGATCACCGCCGCTCCGGAAGGACTCACGACCAGATGTACCGCTCGCTCGGACCGGAGCAGTATCTCCAGGAGCCGCGTGGCATACACGGCGCCGCTCGCGCCGGTGATGGCGAGGACGAGGGGGACGGGCTTTTGATCTCTGGCGGCCATTTCGAGGGAATAAGGACGAATGTCAAAAGCCAAATGTCGAAGGAAGCACGAAAGTCAAAGCACCAATGACGAGCGGCGCTGCGTCCCTTCCAACTGGCCACGGACCACTGACAACGGACCGTCTACTGCTCACTTCCGCCCCACATACAGCGTCGCGATCCCGCCCGTCAGCGGCCAGAACTTCACGTTTTTGAGGCCGACGCCCCGCATCCGCTCGGCGAGCGCTTCTCCGTCCGGAAACGCGGCCACCGTGGCGGGCAGGTACTCGTAGGCCGACGAGCTGTTGCGGGCGAACCACTGGCCGACTCGCGGCAGGATATTTTTGAAGTACCAGAGGTACATTCCGCGGAACGGCTGCCACCGCGGGGTACTGAATTCGAGCACCGCGACCTGCCCCCCCGGGCGGCAGACGCGGGCCATTTCGGCGAGGCCCCGGTTCGTATCGGCCACGTTCCGCAGGCCAAAGGCGACCGAGACGATGGCGAACCGGTCGTCCTCGAACGGCAGGTTCTGGGCGTCCGCCTCGACGAACGATAGCTCCCGGCCGATCCGGGCTCGCTCTTGCTTCTGGCAACCGATCTCGAGCATCTCGCGGCAGAAATCAGCCGCCACAATTTCCGACTTGCCGCCGGTCGCCCGGTGAAAGGCCAGGGCCAAATCGCCCGTTCCCGTGCAAATATCGAGAATCGGTTCACCCGGCACGGGGGCCAGTTTGCGAACTGTCCAGCTTCGCCAATAGCGATCGACGTTCATCGACAGCAGGTGGTTCATGCGGTCGTAGTTCGGCGCGATTTCGCCGAACATCCGCTGCACCCGCTCGTTCGACTTGTCGATGGTGGTCGTTGACATGTGCGTCGTTTCGTAGGCTAAGCGGGCAATAATCCTGAAAAAGGCCGCGGCTTGTCGGGACGATGTGAAGTCGACCGGCGGCACAGCCGCGACCGGCGTAAGCTCTTGGCTGGAAAGCGGTTGCGGCAAATCCGAGCCTAAAACCCTGAAGCTGGCAACTGCCGAAATCAAGCAAAATCGAGTTTGCGGACTTCCGGGACGAATTCGCGATTGCGTGGTGCGAACTGGATCGATTAAATCCCTGTCCCTCTCACTCATCCTGACCGCACAGCGTATGATAGTGTAACCGCCCGCCTCGCCAGAAGCCGCCATGTCGCTCGCCGCTCCGCCCCGGCCGGTTCTTCGCCGGGAAACCTCCGCGCCCACGGCGCTGGATTCTCATCCGCTCGAACCTCCCTCGGCGCCGGTGGATACTGCGCCGCCTCACTTGCCGACGGTGCTAGCAGCGGTCGAGGCGACTGGCGCGGATCCCCGGGCGGGCGCTCGGGCGCTGCGGCTGCATCCCAGGCCGCGGCACGACATGCGGGCGAGCATCGGCGACGCCGCTTCTTACAGCGTGATGGTGGGGATCGGCGAGACTTATCTCGCGGCTTTTGCCCTGGCTCTGGGGACGGGCGAAACCTTCGCTGGCCTGATTGCGACGATGCCGATGTTGTTTGGCGCCGCGCTGCAGCTAGCGACTCCCTGGGCCCTGCGGCGGTTTGGGTCCTATCGCACTTGGGTGGTGCTGTGTGCCAGCCTGCAAGCCACGGCCCTGTTGCTCGTGCCGCTGGCAGCCTGGTTACGCCTGATCGATTTGTCGCTCGCTGCCGCCTGGGTTTTCGTCGCCGCGACCGCCTACTGGGCGGCCAGCCAGGCGACCGGGCCGGCCTGGAATACCTGGATCGAAGAGATTATTCCCAAGCCGACACGGGCCCGCTTTTTTGCCTGCCGGGCGAGGATCAGCCAACTGTGCACGCTGATCGGCTTTGCGGCGGGAGGGCTGGCGCTCCATTTCGCCGCTCAAGCCGGGACCGCGCGTGAATATGTACTGCCGGCGTTTGTGACCATCTTCTTGGTTGGGGCCGGCTGCCGGTTCCTGTCGGCCGGCTTCCTCAGCCGGCAGAGCGATCCGTCGCGGGGCCATTATCAAGACCGCCCCGTATCGCTCCGGCAGATTGTATCGCAGACGAGCGGCGACGTGGGCGGCCGGCTAGTGCTGTACCTGCTCGCCATGCAGACCGCGGTGCAGATTTCCGGCCCCTACTTTACGCCGTTCATGCTGGCGGAAGAGGGGATGAGCTACTTTACGTACATGGTGCTGATCGGCGTCTGCTTCCTGGGCAAGGCGGTGGCGCTCCCCATGTGGGGCCGCGTCGCCCATGCCGCGGGGGCGCGGCGGCTGCTCTGGATCGGCGGCTGCGCGATCGTGCCGATCGCTGGCCTCTGGATCTTTAGCGACGTGTTCGATGCCTATCGCTGGACGGTGCCGCTCGAACTTTGCGGCTGGCGATTCGATTTGGTGATCAGCGGCGAAATGCTGTACATCGGCAGCATTCAGCTCATCTCGGGGATCGTCTGGGCGGCCTACGAACTGGCGATGCTGCTGATGTTCTTCGAGGCGATTCCCAAGCAGGACCGGGCCGGCGTGCTGACGTTTTACAACTTTGGCAACGCCGCGGCGCTCGTCCTGGGAAGCCTGATCGGAGCGGCCCTGTTGCAGACCTTGGGCGAAGATCACCGAGCTTACCTGATCTTGTTCGCTTGTTCGTCGCTGGCGCGGCTGCTGACAGTGCCGCTGCTGCTCCGAATGCCGGAGAAGGTGATCGAGGTCGTCCAGCCAGCGGTCCGCGTGGTCGCCGTTCGCCCGAGCGACGGTGGGCTCGACCGGCCGATTTTGTCGAGCCTGTCCGAGGGGGAGCATCCATAGGTTTTGCCAGCGGAATGCGGTAGAATTTTCCGCATGCTTCGCCCCCCGATTGCCACCGATGAACAGGATCGACTCGCCGACCTGCGTGCCTTGCGGCTGCTCGATACGCCCCGCGAAGAGCGGTTCGACAGGATCGTGCGCCTCGCGGCGCAGGTGCTCGACGTGCCGATTGCTTACATCGCCCTGATCGATTCCGATCGGCAATGGTTCAAGGCGCAGTGCGGCCTGGCGACCGACGAAACGGGACGCGACATTTCGTTCTGCGGTCACGCGATTCAGCAAGACGAACCGCTGATCATTCCCGATGCGCGGCTCGATTCGCGGTTTCACGATAACCCGCTAGTGACCGGCGAGCCGTATGTCCGCTTTTATGCCGGCCATCCGCTGGATGGTCCGGCCGGGCGGCACGTCGGCACGTTTTGCATTGCCAGCCCACAGCCGCGAACGCTCAGTCCCGCTGATTTAGCACTGTTCCAGCAATTCGCTACACTCGCCCAGCACGAGCTCGAGATGCTCGACGTGATCGAGACGCAGCGCGAGCTGCTCAGCACGCAGCGGGCGTTGGCCGCCAGCCAGAAAGCGTTGGCCCTCGAGCTCAAGCAGGCCGAAGAGTACGTGCGGAGCCTGTTGCCGCTGCGGCTGTCGGGAGAAGTAGCGAGCGACTGGAGCTATGTTCCTTCGTCGCAACTGGGCGGCGACCTCTTTGGCTACCACTGGCTCGACGCGGACCAGCTGGCCCTGTACTTGTTCGATGTGGCGGGGCACGGCGTCGGCGCGGCACTCATGAGCAGCGCCATCGCCGAGCCGCTGCGGCGGCAGTCGCTTCCCAAGACCGACTTTTCACAGCCCGACCGGGTGCTCGCCGCACTCAATCGGGCCTTTCCGATGGAGGGGCACGCCGGCCGGTTTTTCACAATCTGGTACGGCGTCTACAATCGCCCGGCGCGGACGCTCGCTTATGCCAGCGGCGGCCATCCCCCCGCGATCCTGCTTCCCGGCGACGGAGGCGAATCGGTGCGGCTGGGACAGCCGGGTCTGTTGATCGGAGTGGATGTCGATGCGACTTATGATGTTTGCACGCACGCGGTGCCGCCGGGCTCGCGGCTGTATCTTTACAGCGACGGCGTGACCGAGGCGACGCGCGCCAGCGGTGAGCTGATCGGCATCGAAGGGCTGGAAACGATGCTCCGGGAGCTGAAGGGCGAGCGCGGCCGGGCGGAGCGACTCCACCAACTGATTGCGGACCAGTCGGGCGGCCAGTCGCTCGACGACGATTTTTCGCTTCTCGAGCTGACGTTTCGCTGAAGCAGGGCCTATTGCCAGGCGACGCTGTGCGAAATCTCGTTATTCCGCCGCCATCGGATCGGTCGTCGCCAAGGGTGCCGGCTGGCTGGGCTGGGTCACTTTGAGCAGCCGCTGGGCCTCTCCAATCACGAACTTCGGGTCCATGAAGGGCTCGGGGCCGATGTCCTGCCAGCGGACGAGCCCCTGGGCGTCAATCAGGAACGTGCCGTGCAGCGGCAACTGCTCGAAATCGTCGAAACAGCGATAGGCCTTGAACGTGTCGAGCGTGCTGTCGGCCACCAGCGGGAACGGAATGGGCCCGTCCTTGTAGTTCTCGATCGATTGCTTGAGGCCATTGGCGTCGTCGCTGCTGATAGCGATGAGCGACAAGCCCGCCGCCTCAAATTCCTTGGCCGCGGCGCCGAACTT
>JALORD010000376.1 GCA_025459145.1 Pirellulaceae bacterium
ATCGGGAATTACCCAATCGGGCAACACCCAATCCGGGAGTACGTCCAGTTCGTCGAGCAGACCCAATAGAAGCAGGTCCAGCCAACTCGGCCCCGGGATCCAGCCCGGACCCCAGCCGGGATCGAGTCCGGGTCCCCAGCCCGGATGCCACCCTGGCCCCCAACCGGGCGCCCACCCTGGCTCCCAGTCGTCCGGAAATCCAGTTTCGCCGGGGAAGGGCCCGGCGTCCGGGTCGTACCAGGTTTCCTCGTTGATGGTGATGTCCTGATCAACCGTGATTCCCGGTTCGGGGTCGGGATAGGTGGGGTCATCTTCGCCGGGAAGCTCGGCCGGACCTCCATTCACGAGATCCAGTCCCGCCCCGCTGCCGGCCAGCCAGACGAACGCTTCGCGTTCGATTGGCGTGTTGACCACGGCACTATCGTCGCTATTCATCTGGGCGGGCGGAATGAGTCGAATGGCCGCCAGGGATGAGCGGTCGAGGGAGTTCTCCTCGCTGTCGTATACCGCCCGGCCATCCACTTCGATTCGCAGCCGCTGCGGATGCCAGCGATCCGGCGTGTCACCGCCCGGCTGAGCGTGGGCCAGCATCCCGAGCCCGTAGCCGCGCAGGTCACCAGCCACCAGCGGCCCAGTCGCCAGATCCAGTTCGAACACCTGCTCGCCATAATCGGGTGAAAGGGGATGCAGCGGTGAGCCGAGGAGGTACTTGTGTCCCCCCGCGCGAAAGTACACGTAGTTGCGGGTCTCGGCGCCGGTGTGCGGCGCAGTGATCACCGTCACCCGCATGCTCTCGATCGCTCCGCTCGTCCGTCCCTGAGGGCGAAAGCCGCTTTCCACAAAGAGCGGCGCCGCCCCACGCAACTGGCGCTCGATCCGCCGCTGCTCCGCAATCTGCGGCGCTAGCGCGGCTTGCAGTTCGGCCAGCCGCGTCTGATCGGCGGCGGTCGCCAGTCCCGTGGCCGCCAGGGCTTGCAGATCGGTGAGTTCGGTCTGCTGCGGCGCGAGGTCGCGATTCAACTCCTGGAGCCTTTCGCGGGCGGCGTCTTGCAGACCGCGGCCGTTGGCGTTCACCGCGTCGTTGGCGACAAATGGCTTGCCGTTGATGTCAATCTTGTAACCGGCGAGGATCCAGCCATGTTCGGCCGGGCTCGTAAACCCAACCCGGCTGATGTCGGATACCTGGACCCCGGCGAGCAACTGATCCGTGGTGCGGAGCACATCGAGTCCGGCAACTCCGGAGGCGGTAAACTCGAACGTGGCGCGCTCCCCCGCTCGAATCGCATGCGCATCTGTGCCAGATTGCGACACAGCGCCGAATGGAGCGACGGTCGAATCGACCCGCCCCAGCCGCTGCAGCCACAACGGAAAGCCGAGACCGAGGTCTAACGCCAGCGGCTCATCGAGGTCTTCACCGCCGGGCGCAACGGCAATCTCCACCCGGATGCTTTGCACTGACTCGCCGGGCTGAAACCCCGTGCCCACCTGCACTTCGGCGAAGGCCTGGACCAGCCAGCACACAGTAGCCGCCAGCGCCGCGAGCGATCCTGCCAGCGCGTATGAACGTGCGGACATCGCGAGCTCCTTATTGCACGAGATCGGGCTCTCCTGCCGGCACAATCGGCAAACGTTATGCCATGGCGGTGCACTCGGGCTGATCTTCCTCACGTACATCAGCGACCGCCTACCGACTTTGCTGGCCGCGCTGGGGTGGGCTGCCTGCACGTGCCGGTACGCTTCCCGGGTGCGTCCTCGGAACGGCGTCGAACCCCGCCACTTCCTCGCCCCGCGACGAAATAATCGATGGCGAACCGTCCGCAGGATCCGGGTGAACGCCGTCGACCGGCGCGCTTCCGGTTATCAGTCAGGCCGACTCTGTTCTTGTCGCCGCGTGTTTGGCCGGCGTCGTTTACCCCAGTTGGCCGCGATAGCGAGGCTATCGGCAAACCCTCAAACGAATTGCCTGCGCGGCAAGTTGCTTTATCCCCCGAAGATAGTTACATTCTCCCCGACAAGATCAGTGCCAAGATTTTTTTGCTACGAAGACCTCTCCTGATTTTCCTTGCAAAATCGGATCCGGCTCTCGCTGTGAAAGGTGTGGCACTTACTTCATGCGGGTGTGCAACAGGCGATGCAGCGGAGATCAACAATGCGCGAGCAATCGGCGTCCCAAAATCGGCGGAGCAAGACACGGCGGTCATTTCTAGGGGGCTTGGTGGCCAGTTCGCCATCGCGAGTTCGCCATCTCGTGGCGGAACCGCTCTCAGATCGAATGATGCTGGCGGGGGACCTCGACTTCGTGAATACCTTCGGGAGCGGCAGCACCGATATCGCACGCGCCGTGGCCACCGACCCGGCTGGGAATGTCTATATCGCAGGCGAATTTCGCGGCACGGTCGATTTTGATCCGGGACCGGGAGTCACGAGCCTGACCTCGACTGGCGCGAACGCTGATGCCTTTGTTGGCAAATACTCGGCGTCGGGCGGGTTGCTGTGGGCGCATCGATTCGGAGACTTCGGACTCGACTTTGCCACGGCGGTTGCCGTCGACCCAAGCGGGAATGTGTGGCTGGCCGGATCGTACACGGGAATCGTCGACTTTGACCCCAGTCCGGGAATGGCCAATCAAGCGGCAATAGGTACTGGAGGCGGCTTCGTCCTGAAACTCGATGAGAACGGGGTCTTCGAGTGGGTGGGAAGCATCGATGGCCTCAGTGGCGAACGGCTCGAGGGATTGGCCACGGACGGAGCCGGCAACGTGTTTGTCGTAGGGCAATTTAATGAAGCAGGCGACTTCGACCCCAACAGCGGATCGTTCCTTCTCCTTTCGCAGCACAATGGAGGCACGCCTACTTTCGATGCCTTCCTGACCAAGCTCGACAACAACGGCGGTTTTCTATGGGCGAAAAGCTGGGGGGGCAACGCGACCTCGTTCAATGGCGACTTGGCGACGGATGTCGCGGTCGATAGCGCCGGCAATGCCCATGTGCTGGGAACGTTTCTCGGTGCCGCTGATCTCGACCCGGGCCCGGGCATCGTCTCGGTCACGGCTCCGTCGGCCAGCACCAAACTTTCCGGGCGACATTGCGGTGGATGCAGGCGGCAATGTTTACACGACGGGGGGACTGCAATCGACCACGGACTTCGACCCGGGACCGGGCGTCGCCAACCTCTCGGCAGCCAGCGGCGCCGTCGATGTGTTCACTTCGAAGCTCGATGCCGACGGCAACTATGTTTGGGCTGTGCGGCAGGGAACCACCGCGAATGGATCCGCGGAAGGAATCTCGATTGCTATCGACGATCGGGGCGACGTATACACGGCGGGGCGGATCAGCATCAGCACGGGCGCGCATGACTTCGATCCGGGGCCCGGCGTGTTTCCGCTGGTGACTGCCGGGTCCAACGACATTTACGTCTCGCGACTCGACAGCAGCGGTCGCTTCATCTCTGTCCGGCAGATGGGTGGAACCAGCAACGACCGGGTGCACGCGATCGCCCTGAACCGGGCCACCAGCGAGATCTACATCGCTGGGCAGTTCGGCGGCATAGCCGATTTTGATCCCAGTCCCGGCGTCACGCTACGCACGAGCAATGGCGCCGACGATATGTTTCTCGTGGGGCTCGCGCAGAATCAACTGCAAGGCCGCGTCTGGAGCGATCTGGACGCAGATGGATTGCTCGACGCTGGCGAGCCGGGCATTCCCGCGGTCTTTGTGGAACTACTTGCCTCGACCGATGCGGTCATCGGCAATGCCGACGATCGGGTGATCGGGAGCACGAGCACGGCAGTCGATGGCAACTACTCGTTTGTGACGCCGCACGCGGGCAACTACTACGTTCGCTTTACGTCACCTGCCGGGGCCCTGTATCAATTCTCACCGGCCAATGTCGGCACGGACGAGTTGATCGACAGCGACGTGCTGGCCGGGCTGACGCGAACCGATCTCTATGCGCAGATGCCCGGTGTGCCGCTCCTGGGCGTCAACGCAGGGCTCGTCGATGTCCCGTTCGATGTGATTTTGAGCCAGACGTCGATTGCCGAGAACAGCGCCGCGGGGACGATTGTCGGCACGTTGACGGTGATCGCTTCGGAGCCCGGCGGAGCTGCGACGTTGTCGCTCGTCGACGATGCCGACGGGCGGTTTGCCCTCGTCGGCAGCCAGTTGGTCGTGGCGGGCGGTGCGGTTCTCAACTTCGAACTGGCGACGAGCCACCTGATTATGGTCCGTGCGACCGACGGCAGCGGCGCAGTCGTGGATAAGCAGTTCACGATTCAAGTCACGAACGTCAACGAACCGCCGCTCGATATCGCCTTGTCGAATGCGTCGATCGCCGAGAACAGCGGTGTGGGAACCGTCGTAGGCCAGCTCGCCGTCACCGACACCGACGTCGGCGATACACACGTCCGGACGCTCATCAACAATGCTGGCGGACGATTCGTAATTTCCGGCAACCAGCTCGTCGTGGCCAGTGGCACTCTACTCGACTTTGAAAGTGCGGCGAGCCATGTGGTGACGGTGCGCGCGACCGATGCCGGGGGACTGTCAATCGAAGAGCAGTTCACAATTTCGGTGACCAACGTCAATGAATCGCCGACCAGCATCAGCCTTTCTGGCAGCGCCGTGCCTGAAAACAGCGCCGCGGGGACGCTGGTCGGTTCGCTCGCAGTGCTCGATCCCGATCTGGGAGACAGCCATACGCTGGCCTTGGTGAATAGTGCCGGCGGCCGTTTCGCGATCGCCGGAAATCAACTGCTGGTTGCCGATGGCACGCTGCTCGACTACGAGCAGGCCGCGAGTCATCAAGTCACGGTCCGCGCGACCGATGCGGGCGGGCTGTCGTTTGACAGCCCACTCGTGATCACGATCACCGATGTCGACGACCTGCCGAGAAACAGCGAGATCGCGGGGCTCTACTTCGACGATCTCGATGGCGACGGGCTTCGCGACGCCGGCGAACCGCCGCTGGCTGGAACGACGGTTTATCTCGATTTGAACAACAACGGCGTCCGGGACAAGTCGCACGTGCTGGAGCCCGATTCGTATGTCGCCGGCACGGCGCTCAACACCGTGAATCCGGGCGTGACGCTCGCCGTGCTCGACCAGACGAACGCGTTGCTCCCGTTTGCCGTCACGTCGACCTACGACAGCTTCCAGTTCGCCCCGACCGGCCGCCTCGTCTTCGCGCATGCCGGAGTCCAGTTCTTTGGCGATACGCGTCGTCTGCGGATGACTTTCGCCGACCCGGTCGATCGCCTGGCGCTCGATTTTGCGGGGGGCAATGCAGTGACTGCCGAGTTCGGCCGCCTCGAAGCGTACGATGCAGCCGGCAATCTTCTGGCAACGTATGTCACAGAGCCGCGGCTGGGCGGGCAGTTGGAAACGATGTCCATCGTTCGCCCCGCGGCCGACATTGCTTACGCCATCGCCTACACACCGCTGGCGGGCGGAAGTTTCGGCCGTCTGGACAATCTGCGGTTTGGCGATAGCCCGGAACCGTCGCAAACGACGGCAGCCGATGGCACTTATTCTTTCGTGGAACTGGCGGCTGGGAACTATGTGGTTCGGGCCGAAACGCCCGTTAACTTTGAGCTGACAGCCCCGGCGATCACGCCAGACAGGCTGTTTTTGGCCGACTTCAACGCGTCCCCCAATCGGATTGTCGAGATCAACCCGGCGACCGGCCAGCAGGTGCGGTCATTTAACGCACCGGTGAATGGCTTCTCGTCGTCAGTAGGAATGGCATTCGATGGCAGTTCGCTGTACTACATCGAGGATACGTTCTCCAGCGACACGCTGTTCCGGATCAATCCCGACACGGGCGCCGTGCTCGCCTCGCGTGTCTTGCCGGCGGGGACATACGATGGCTTGGCCGTCCTGAAGGGCATCGTCTACGCCAAGCAGCCCACCACGAATCAACTGGTTCGCTATAGCCCGTCGACCGATACGTTCCTGCCCAACCTGCCAATCATCGGACTTACATCCTCGCTGAGCGACGGACTGGGCGAGTTTGCGCTCGAAGGTTCGCTGCTGGCCCGAACCATTGCCGGCAATCTCGTGGCGATCAATCCCACGACAGGGGCCGCCACCAATCTGTTCTCGATTTCGGCGACAACCAGCACCGTCCGCGGCTTCACGGCGATTGGCCGCGAGATCTACGTCGGCAACTTCGGCAGCAACATCGACGTGTACGATCGCTTTGCGCAGGTGCGAGTTCGCCAGATTGCTGGGCAGCCCTCGGTGTACGCGCTGGGCGGATCTCGTGGTCTGGATGGATCACACCAGGTGACGCTCGGCACGGGCGAGACAGTTGCCGGGCGGGACTTCGCCGCCCAGTCGATCCTGGCAGACATTCGCGGCACCAGGTGGAGCGACCTGGATGGCGATGGCGTGCGCGATGCCGGCGAACCCCCGCTGGCAGGCGCAACGATCTACCTGGACCTCGACGACGATGGGCAGCACGATGCCAACGAGCCGCTGGCCATCACCGCGGCCGACGGATCGTACGAATTTTCGGGACTACTCCCGGGGGACTACGTCGTCCGCGAAGTGGTGCGGGATGGTTACCGGCAAACGTCCCCGGCCCTGCTTCCCGAGCGGATGTTCGTCCTGGATACCTCCGGTTCGCCTGCCCAGATCAAGGAAATCGACCCGGCGACCGGCGCGTATCGCGGCTCACTCCCCATTCCCGTGTCGTTCGCTTCCTCCTCATCAGGACTGGCGTTCGACGGTAGCACGCTCTATTTCCTGTCGAACTCCTCGCCCGACACGCTTTACGAGTTGGATCCCGATACGGGTTCGATCCTCGATGCGACAATCCTCCCCTCGGGCAACTACAGCGGACTTGCAGCGCTCGACTCAGGCATCTATGTGCTGGATTTCATTAGCGATGACGTGCTGCGATTCGATCCGGTGACCAACACGCTGGGAACGCCGCTTGACCTGAATGGATTGAACCCGGGCGTTTCCATCAGCGACGGACTAGGCGAACTCAAGAGCACGCGCGAATTGATCGCGACCTCCTCGAGCGGTTTGGAGTTCTTTGATTCGACGAGCGGCGTGCGAACCCATTCCTTCCCCATTTCAAGCGCGTTTAGCATTCGCGGGATTACCTCAATCGGGGACGCTATCCACGTTGGGTTCAACAATCGCATCGATGTCTACAGCCGCGGCGGGCAACTCCTGCGCTCGTTGCCAACGAACCTGACCGCCGCGACTGTGTCGATTTCGGCCCTGGGGGCGGGCGGCAGCGATGGCGCCTATCGACTCACGCTGTTACCCGCCCAAGATGTCGAGCAGATCGACTTCGGCAATCAGCTGGTTCTGCCCGGAGAGATCCGCGGCGTCAAATGGGACGATGCCGACGGCGACGGCGAGCGCGACACTGGTGAAGCTGCGGTGTCGGGCGCCATCGTCTATGCCGACCTGAATGACAATGGCCAACTGGACCTCGGCGAACCGTCGGCCGCAACCGGTGCAGACGGGAGCTATGTGCTGGCGGGTTTGACGGCGGGCGAATACTTCATTCGCGATGTGGTGCCCGCGAACTACCGGCAAAGCTTCCCGATCTTTGATGTCCGCGAGTACGTCGCCTGGTCGTATTTGATCCAGGGGAGCAATCAGATGACGCTCGCGCGGATCGACCCCGATAGCGGCGTAGTGACGCGGATCGGCGCACCAGGAAATCTAGCGATGCACGGCCTCGTGCGAACCAATTCCGGTGCACTTTTTGGCATCAACGGCAGCGCCTTTCGCAATGATCAGTTCTACTCGATCGATCCGGAAACAGGTACCGCGACGCTCCTCGCCAGCACCGGTCTCGATCTTGCCTTCGGCCTGGCCTACGACCCGGAGACCGACACGATCTATGGCCTCGGCGTCACCTCCGGATCGAACACGATCAACCTGCTCTCGCTCGATCCTGCCACCGGACAGGCGACCGTTATTGGTGCGGGCGTTCCGAGTTCGGGGCTCACCGGCACCAGCGGCATCGCGTTCGATCCCGTCCGCCGCGTGATCGTGGCGCTCGATAATGCGGACGATCAGTTCTGGGAATTCAAGCTGGATGGTACGGCCCGGCTGCTATGGGATACCGAAGGCCTCGATGGCTTCGGCTTGGCCCACAACGGCCAGTCGTTCGTGCATTGGCCGCGCGGTGTCGGCGGCAACAACCTCTTGCGTGAGATCGATCCTTATACGCAATCGATCGGAGAGACGTTTGCTGCCGAGCGGTTCATCGGCATGGAATCACTCGACGCACGCCTCGTGGCCGGCGGCCACCGCGTCCTCTTGGGCGACGGGCAGACCGCCGCCGGAGTCGATTTTGGCCAGCAGTTCACGCTCGGCACGCTGACCGACCTCAACAATAATGGGATCCGGGAAACGGGGCCGGACGCCGAGCCGTTTACGACCTCGGCCGCCGATGGCAGTTATGCGTTCGTCGATATTCCGGCGGGCGACTACGTCGTTCGCGAGGAAGTGAGTTTCCCCTACCGGCAAACGTACCCGCTGCCGACGACGCAGCGGCTGTTTGTCGCCGATACTTTCGACGTTCCGGTGCGAATCTACGAACTCGATCCGACCGACGGCTCGTCGATCAACGCCTTCGATCTGCCGTTCAATTCTCAAATTTATAACGGCTTGGCATTCGACGGCCAGACGCTGTACTTCCTGTCGAACGATAACGACCTACTCTACGAAATCGATCCCGACACGGGCGCCATCCTCGATTCGACGCTGCTGCCGCCCAACGGCTACGAAGGCTTGGGCGCGCTGAACGGACTCATCTATTGCCGTGTGACGGCGGGCGGTCCGGTCGTCGTGTTTGATCCTGTGGCGGACCTGGTGGTCGATACACTGGACTACTCGGGATTCCCGGCGGGCTTCATCTACGACGGTTTCGGCGAGATCAGCAATCCCGATCGGCTACTTGGCCGCGGCCTAATGGGGGAAATGCTGGAAATCGATCCGACGACGGGACAAGTCACCCCGACGTTTACCATCTCGAATACCTCGCAGCTCTACAGCCTGACGTCAGTAGGCCAGGAGATCTTTGCCGGCTACGTGACCACTCCGGGACGCATCGACGTTTATTCCCGCAGCGGGACGCTGCTGAGAACGCTGACCGGCGCCGACATGCCCTCCGCCTTCGGTCTGGCGGGGTATCAATCGGGAAGCGATCAAGCTCACCGCGTCACCCTAGGTTTCAATCAAACGATTGCCGGACTCGACTTTGGCAACGAAAAGCTGAATGAGCCGCCTGTCGCCAATGCCGGCGGTCCCTACACGACCGCCGAAGAGGGGAGTGTGGTGCTCGATGCCACGGGCACTACCGATCCCGATCAGGAGTTTGCGTCGCTTTTGTATGCGTGGGATCTCGACGGCGATGGCGTCTTTGGCGAGACAGGCGACACTGCAACGCGAGGCGATGAAACGGGAACCAGCCCGATTTTCAGCGCGGCCGGTCTCGATGGACCTACTTCGTTTGTCGTTGGCCTGCAGGTGACCGACAACCAGGGGCTCGTCGACGTGACCAACGCCACGATTCAAGTCGCCAATGTCGCGCCTGTCATTACGGGAATCACGACTTCCCGCGCTGCGATCGACGAAGGCGAATCCGTCTCCCTAACCATCGAATTCTCCGATCCAGCAACCGCGGATTCTCATGAAGTGGAAATCGATTGGGGCGATGGGCTTCCGCCCACGATCATGGCGCTGCTGGCGGGCGAACGCACGGTCACGCTGACGCGACAATATATCGACGATAACCCCACGGGAACGAGCGTCGATGTCTATTCGATCGCCGTAACCGTGCGCGACGACGACGGCGGAGAAGAAAGCGACTCCACGACGGTCGCTGTCCACAACACGGCACCCACCCTGGGCGCAATCGCAACCAGCGCAATCTTTGACGATCCAGCGGCTAGCGGCGAGGCCGTGAGCATTGCAGTATCGTTTGCCGACCTGGGAATCGCCGACACGCACCGTGCGATCGTCGACTGGGGGGACGGAACAACCAGCGAGGCCGTCGTCGATCCGCTTGCACGCACGATATCTGCCAGCCGCGTCTACACGACAGGCGGAGTATTCGACGTCAGAGTGGTCTTGACCGACGACGATGGTGGTACCGACACGGCCGCGACGCAGGCCTTTGCCACGGGCGTGCGAGTGCAGGGAGATACGCTGCAAATTGTCGGCACGAGCGGCGACGACCATGTGATTCTGACATACCTGTTCGGCGAGTATCAAATTCTGGGGAGTGTGCCGCCCGGCTGGCCTCCACTCCTTGTTGTCGAAGACGAAGGGATCGAACGGATCGCAATCTACCTGGGCGACGGAGACGATACGGCGCTTGTGCTTCCGCTGGTCACGGTTCCCGTCCGCATCGCAGGCGGGACTGGAGATGACGACATCTCGGGTGGTTGGGGCGACGATCTTCTGCTCGGTGGCGACGGAAATGACCGCCTCTATGGGGGATCGGGAAACGACGTACTGGTGGGCGGCGGCGGAATGGATTTGCTCTTGGGGGGACTGGGGCGCGATTTGCTGATCGGAGGTATCGGCGCCGATACGCTGTTTGGCAGTGCCGGCGATGATATTCTCATCGACGGCGCGACTTTGTACGACGAGAGCGACGCAGCCTTGCTCGCCCTCCTGACCGAATGGACTTCCAGCCGTTCCTATGCGGAACGCGTCGCCAATCTGCGCGCGGGATCAGGACCGGTGCTCGACGGGACCGGTTGGATGTTGGAAACGGACGAGACGCTCTTCAACGACAATGACGAGGATGAACTCAATGGTGCCGCCGACCAGGATTGGTTTTTCTTTGCTGCTGAAGAAGACGACGTCAACAATATTCGAGCTGACGAGGAGGATAGCTGAGGTTTACCAGGCTTACCTGAAGGCCTGGTCGGCGAGGACGGCAATTGAGGACAAGTTATGGCACATGCGCGGTATCAGCGGCTTGGTCTGCGCATGACAAAACCCCAGAAAAAGCGTGTTTTCCGGGGTTTCTACAGTGCACCCCGGCAGGAGCCGCACTATCTCAAATCCCCGGGGAAAAGTCGCGTTTGCTCAAGAACCCGGAGCGCTCGGCAACCCTGTGCGGCCTTGCAGTGGTCACCGAGGCTTGGCAGCGGCTGACCGCAGATCAGCGCGAGGCGATCTTGAAGATCGTCCATCAGCCGTGACAATCAGGCATTGGGACGGCCGTGGGGGGTTGCAAACCTCGCGGCCAAGCGATCGCTCCGCGCGTCGCGGGCTGGCCCGCCCCGAGGCCAAGGCGAAGCTTGCCGCCGCTCGCGATGAGTTGTTCAGCAGGGCTGTTGCCGTCCTCGCTGGCACCGCAAGCGAAGCCGCGGAGACGCTCAAGCGGCTGCTTGCGAGCAAATCCGAGAAGATCCAACTCAACGCCGCGAAGTTGGCATTGGAGATCGGAGCCCAGCTGCGCGATCACCTGGAAATCGCCGAACGCCTGGCCGCGCTCGAGGCCAAGGACCAGGAGCGAGAGCAGGCCCTCGACTATCGTCCACGCGGCGTTGTGCCACGAAGTGGGACCGCATGAGACGCCCCAGCGCCGCCAACCTCCGCCGCCTTGCAGCCGCCGAGGCCACGCGCCGCGACGTCGAGACCATATCGCCGCTCATTCCCGTCGTCGTTCACACCCGCGAGGACATTGCCCGGCTCGAAGCGTTCAATTTCCCGGGTCCAAACCCGAAATTCCCTCCCGGATTTCCCATTCCCGAGTCAGGCGGCACTGATTGCCACGACCTTTTTCGCTTCATCGAGCAGAATGCACGGCCCAGCAACCGCAGCCGCCGTGACGAGACTGGGGCCAGTCGTTGAATGATGATCGCGCAATGCGCACCCAGGCACCGCCGGCCGATGGGTGACACCTTCCGCGGCTAACCAGCGGCGGCCACATTAAAGCGTGGCGGACTGGCGGGCGGCGTAGGCTGCGGAGACGCCGTTCTCCGTGAACTATTGGGCATCACATTTCCAGGACGCCGTTCTCCGTGAACTATTGGGCATCACATTTCCAGTGGTTAGCCCAGGCGACGTAACTCTCGCGGGCTCGCGACGTTAGGGCGACGCCGTGAAGTCGGGTGCCCACAGATGTCTGAGTTGGTCTGTCAAGCATTTTGAGACCTTGGGCTGAGGGGATTGTGAATCGGTTATGCACCGGTGTCGGTGGCGGATTCCAGGAATTCCAGGAGGGGAGCCCCTCGGCACTGGAGTTGTTCCAGGTAGTGCTGCTCGCTGTAAGGCGTACGTGTTTTCCAGCAGCGGAACAAAATGCGGACCCACTTGAAGGCCAAGCATCTCAGTGGGGCATCGTGTCCTTTGCCGATGGAGCGCTGCTGCAGATAGAAGGCCTTGGCCCGGGCGGACTTTTTGTAGGAGCACGAGGCGAACTCGTGAAAGGTCTGCAGGAGGAACTTGTGGCAGGCCCAGCGACGCTGAACGATGCGGCTTTTGCCGCTGCGTTTGGTAACCGGCGCGACACCCGATAGCGACTGCAATTCTGTGGCGGCTTGGAACCGCTCTCGATCGGAGCCGAAAGCGACAAGTAACCGAGGCGCCAGCGCCGGTCCGGCGCCAGGCTGCGCGAGGAAAGGAGCCGCATCGGGATGTTCGTCCATCAACTCGTTGAGCCGGGCTTCATAGCTCTGGATTGCCTTGTGCAGGGCGCGCAGTTGCCCGATCAGGCACTGCACCTGCAATTTGCCGGCCTGGATCAGGGCCGAGCCATTCGTCCGCGGAGTAGCCGATTTCGCGAGCTGCAGTCGTGGCGCGCTTGGCAGTGGACGAGCCGCAATTTGCCGAAGTTGGCAAGCTGCACTTTTTCGCCGGCCTGACACTCAAAGAAACGGCCGAAGTGATGCAAATCTCCCGGGCGTCGGTTTACCGAAACTGGGCCTACGCGCGAGCCTGCCTGCGCCTTCTTCTGCAGGAGAGTTCGAGCTCAGGATAGCCAACGCTCGATGCCCCCAGTTAGCGCAGCTGGTGGGAGACGAACTAATCTCAGGGAAGGTGCGAGTCAACGTTGCGATGGCAGTCGGGAGAGTTCCCTGGCCGGTGGCAAGTTGAAGAGCACGCTCGGACACCTCGAAATGGCATGTCAATGCTCGCATCGGCGACATACGACCAAATCATGGCCGCTGGCTAACAAATGCGCGGCATCGGTGCTCCGCTTGGTTCAATGAGTGGCTGCTCGCGTCCTGTCGAGCGGCGAATTACTGCCGGGGCGATGCGGCGACGTTGAACCTCCCCGATTTTTGCCGCTTGGGAACTTCTTCCTGAGCCTGTTAGCGCTCCGAGTGCTCGCTCCGCGTCCTGCGCAGCGACGGCCACGAGCATGGTTCCTTCGTTGGCGATGGACAGAGGATCCAAGCCCAACAGTTCACACACGCCGCGTACCTCTGGCGACACGGGCAGGCATGCCTCTTCGATCGTGCAGGTGTGACCGCAGTCGCGAGCCCATTCGTGCAATACCGCGGTGACACCGCCACGCGTGGCGTCGCGCATCGCGCGCGGGCATACTCCGGCCGCGCGGAGGGCTTGGACCAACGCG